>CAJOLD010000028.1 GCA_905235435.1 uncultured Lachnospiraceae bacterium | reverse complement strand
ATCTTCCCATGTCGGCGTCCGCGCGAATCCATTTTGAGGAGGTAAAGAGGATCTTTGACTTTATACAGATCCTGTGCCCGGCGGCGGGCCTCCTGTTTGCCTGCGGCGTGATCAGCCGGAGACAGAGAAAGAGGACGCTGAAGACGGCGGGCATTTCCCTGTTTGCGCTGATGGCCCTTCTGGGAGTGCTGGCCCTCGGCGGCTGGGAGCGGTTCTTTGTCGGCTTCCACCAGCTGTTCTTTCATAATGATTACTGGCTTTTTGATCCCGTGACCGACCCGGTGATCCTCCTTCTTCCGGATGGATATTTTCTTCACTGCGCGGTGGGGATCGCCGCTCTTTGCGCCGCGGGCGCCGCCTTGTGTCTCGCCTTCGGTCGAAGGGCGCGCGGGGGTGTTTCTTAGAGATAACGATACTTATAATAAAGGAGAAAAAATCTGGAGATGGACATTTCTTCACTGACAGCTTATGAGATTCTGAAAGAGGAGGAGATCGGGGATATCGGGTCCAAGGGCGTGCTGCTTCGGCATAAAAAGAGCGGCGCGCGGATCGTTCTGATCGAAAACGATGACGATAACAAGGTCTTTTCGATCGCCTTTCGGACCACGCCGAAGGACAGCACGGGCGTGGCGCATATCACGGAGCACACGGTCCTTTGCGGGAGCAGGAAATTCCCCCCGAAGGATCCTTTCATAGAACTGGTCAAGGGATCCGTGAACACGTTTCTGAACGCGATCACCTTCCCGGACAAGACGATGTACCCCGTGGCCAGCTGTAACGATACGGATTTCCGCAACCTGATGGACGTCTATCTGGACGCGGTCTTTTATCCGAACACCTACCGGAATGAAATGATCTTCCGCCAGGAGGGCTGGAGCATCCAGCTGGAGGATAAGGAAGCGGATCCGGCCTACAACGGCGTTGTCTACAACGAGATGAAGGGCGCCTTCTCCTCGCCGGACGACGTGCTCGCCAGGGCCATCCAGAACTCTCTTTTCCCGGACAACACCTATTTCTATGAGTCGGGCGGAGATCCGGAGGAGATCCCGAATCTGACCTACGAGGATTTCCTGGATTTCCACAGGACCTATTACCATCCCTCGAACAGCTATATCTACCTGTACGGCAAGATGGATCACGCGGAGCAGCTTGACTGGCTGGACCGGGAGTATCTTTCCGCCTTTGAAGAAAAGCAGGTCGATTCCGTGATCGAGCCGCAGCGTCCCTTTGAGGAAGAGAGGACGCGCAGGATCCTTTATCCGATCACCGAGGATGAGGACACAAAGAAGAATACCTACCTTGCCTGGAGCAGGGTGGTCGGCACCAGCCTGGACGTACAGCTTGAGGCGGCGATGGATGTTCTTTCCTTCGTCCTTCTGGAGACGCCGGGCGCCCCGCTGCGCGATGCCCTGCTGGAGGCGGGGATCGGCAGCGATATTGAGAGCAGCTACGAAAGCGGGGTCATGCAGCCCTATTTCAGCATCATCGCGAGAGAAGCGGAGCCGGAGGATGCCGATCGTTTTGAGGAAGTCATCCGGAAAGAACTCACCAGGATCTGCGAAGAGGGCGTGGACAGGGACGCTGTGGAGGCCGCGCTCAACCTGATGGAGTTCCGTTTTGTGGAGGCGGATTACGGAAGCTATCCAAGAGGATTGTTCTACGGCATCGACATTATGGACAGCTGGCTCTACTGCGAGGACCGTCCCTTCGATTACCTCCGCCTGCTTCCGGTATACAGTGAACTGAGAAAGCTGAACGGGACAGGATATTTTGAAGACCTGATCAGGAAGTGGTTTCTTGACAATCCGCACGGCAGCCTGGTCATCGCGGAGCCCAGCAGGGGCATGGCGGCAAAGGCCGGGAAGGAGACCGTCCGCAGGCTCGCCGAGTGGAAAGCGAAGCTTTCGGACGATGAGGTGGAGGCGCTCGTACAAAAGACGCGCGCGCTTCGGGAATATCAGGAGACGCCCTCCGCGCCAGAGGAGCTGGAGACCATCCCGATGCTTTCCCGCAGCGACCTGAAGCGGGAGCCGAAGCCCTACTGCACCGAGGCCCATGACTGGGGCGGCGCGACGGCCCTCCTGCATGAGTACTGGACGGGCGGGATCGCCTATTTCTATTTCCTCTTTGACTTATCCGTCCTGGACCAGGAGGATCTGCCGTGGCTCGGTCTGCTCAGCAGGCTGCTGGCGATGGTGTCGACAGAGAAGTACGGCTACGCCCAGCTCTCCAATGAGATCAACCGGCGCACCGGCGGGATCACCGCGGGGATCAGCTCGTTCCCGGATTTTGACAGCGCGGAGCAGTTTAGGGCCGCGCTCGGCATTTCCGCCCGCACCATGGAAAAGGAGATCCCCTTCTGCGTGGACATGGTCCGGGAGATCCTTATGACCTCGGATCTCGGGGAGAAGGAGAGGATCCGCGAGCTGGTGCAGAAGACAAGGACGAGACTTGCCGTCGCGCTTCCGGCCGCCGGCAACGCTACGGCGCTCACCCGCGCGACCGCGGGCTTTTCTCCCGCGGCATACTTTGCGGATCAGCACTCCGGGATCGGCTTCTACCGCATGATCTGTGAGCTTGACCGCACCTTCGATGAGAGCTTCGGCGCGGCGCAGGAGAGGATGCGGGGCATTCTGAAAAAACTTCTCGACAGAAACGGCCTTCTGATCAGCTATACGGGAAGCCGAGAGGGTTTCGGGAAGCTGCGGGAAGCCGCGGCGCCGTTTATCGCTTCCCTTCCGGCCAATGCGGAGCCCGGCGGTCTTAAGGACTTTAAGCCGATGCGGCTTGAAAAAAAGAAAGAGGGCTTTATGACCTCCGGCAAGGTGCAGTATGTATCCCGGTGCGGCAATTTCCGCTCTGCCGGGTACGAGTTCTCCGGCGCCATGAACGTCCTGAAGGTGATCATGAGCTACGAGTACCTCTGGAACCAGATCCGCGTGATCGGCGGCGCTTACGGCTGCGGCGGATCCTTCCAGCGCAACGGGGACTGTGCTTTCACATCCTACAGGGATCCGCATCTGCGCAGGACCAATGAGGTCTATGAGGGGATCCCCGAATACGTTGAAAACTTTACCGTGGACGAGAGGGACATGACGAAATATGTCATCGGGACCATCGGCGCCGCGGATACGCCGCTGACGCCCTCGCTCAAAGGCCTGCGCTCCCTGCACGCCTGGGTGGGCGGGATCACCTGGGAGGAGAATGCCGCGATCCGCGCGCAGATCCTTGACTGCACGCAGGAGGATATCCGCGCGCTCGCCCCGATGATCCGCGCCGTTCTGGACGCGGACTGCCTGTGCGCGGTCGGAAGCGAAGACAAACTGAAAGAAGAGAAGGACCTGTTCGACGTTGTCGAGACGTTCTGACGGGCCCTGCGGAAACGGAGATCTATGGCAGAAATGCAGGAAAAAGCCGGCTTCTGTGCCCTCATCGGCAGACCGAACGTCGGCAAATCGACATTGATGAATCACCTGATCGGACAGAAGATCGCGATCACGTCCGCGAAACCGCAGACGACCCGCAATCGGATCCGGACCGTCTATACGGAGGAGCGGGGACAGATCGTCTTTCTGGACACGCCGGGAATCCACCGGGCAAAGAACCGCCTCGGGGAGTATATGGTGACCGCGGCGGAGCGCACGCTCCGGGAGGCGGATGTGATCCTCTGGCTCGTGGAGCCTTCCTCCTTTATCGGAAAGGGGGAGAAGGAGATCGCCAAAATGCTCCCGAACAAGGTGCCGGTCATCCTGGTCATGAACAAGGCGGACACCGTATCCAAGGAGGATACGGCGCGCTTCCTTTCGGGCTACCGGAGCCTTTATGATTTTGCCCAGATGGTCCCGGTCTCGGCGCTTCGCGCCCGCAACCTGGACACCCTGCTGGACATGATCTTTTCCTACCTGCCGGAGGGCCCGGCCTTCTATGATGAAGATACGGTGACGGACCAGACGGTGCGGGAGATCACCGCGGAGATCATCCGCGAGAAGGCGCTGCGCTGCCTGGACGACGAGATCCCGCACGGGATCGCCGTCTCCATAGAGAGCATGAAAGAGCGCCCGGGCGGGGACCTGATGGATATCAATGCGGTGATCGTCTGCGAGCGGGAATCCCACAAGGGGATCGTGATCGGAAAAGGCGGAAAGATGCTCAGCCGGATCGGTTCCCAGGCAAGGCGGGACATCGAGGAGATGCTGGAGATGAGAGTGAACCTGCAGCTCTGGGTGAAGGTGCGCAGGGACTGGCGCGACAACGAGCTGATGGTGAAGAGCTTCGGTTATAATAAGAAGGATCTGTGATGAACGGCGGGATAGAAGTAAACGGAATGGTCCTGGAGGCACTGCCCGCCGGAGAATTCGACAGGCGGGTCGTGATCCTGACGAAAGAGAGGGGAAAGATCTCGGCCTTCGCCCGCAGGGCGAGGCGGCAGGACAGTCCTCTCCTTGCCGCCACGACGCCGTTCGCGATGGGCAGATTCGTGCTCTACGAGGGCAGGAATTCCTACACGCTGGTGCAGGCGGACATCCGGGAATACTTTGACGTGCTGCGCACGGATCTGACCGGGGTGTGCTTCGGCTCCTACTTTATGGAATTTGCCGCCTACTACGCGGTGGAGAACCAGGAGGCCGGGGATCAGCTGAACCTTTTGTACGCGGCGCTGCGCGCGCTGGAAAAGAAGGCGATGCCGCAGCAGCTGGTGCGCTATGTGTTCGAGATCCGGATGATGGTGCTGGGCGGGGAATTCCCGCAGGATGTGATCCGCGATCCGGCCATCGACGAGACGCGCTATACGGTCCGTCATATCGTGCGCGAGCCCTTAAAGAGCCTCTTCTCCTTTACGGTGAGCGAAGAGACGCTGAGCGGCCTATCCTCCCTGCAGGATACCATCCGCGGGAAATATACGGACCGGCGCTTTAAGTCGCTGGCTATTCTGGAGCAGATTTATAGTTGAAAAGGGCAATAATTAACGATATAATCGGAGTGTTGACCTGTATCACGAGCCATCTGGCCAAAGGAGTAGTCGGATGAATAAGACCTACCGGGCGCGATTTGTCCCGGCTCTGCTGTCGGCGGCGGTGCTGCTGGGCGGCTGCAGCCTGCAGGATAAGATCGGACAATTGAATGAAGAACCCTGGGAGCCGGACGCGACAGCCTTCCAGATCATGGAAGACGGCACGGTGAAGGAAACGCTCCTTGAGAAGCTGGACCGTGATTACTATATGGGCGCGGAGGTGTCGGCAATGGTGCAGTCCGCGGTCGCGGACTATAACGCGGCGGCCGGCGGACAGCGCGTCACGGCGGAGCCGGTCCTCGGCAACGAGACGAGCGTGAAGGTCGTCCTGACTTACGCCTCGGACGAAGACTGCGCCGCGTTCAACAATACCGTCTTCTTTTCCGGCTCCATGCTGGACGCCGAAATGTCGGGCTACCTTTTCTATCAGGATTTCGCCCATGTGGAAAAGAACGGATCCCTGAAGGAAGGGATATCCTGGGAGGAGGTCCTCTCCCATAAAGAATATCAGGCGGTCATCTGCGACCGGTTCCACAAGGTCCAGGTGCCCGGAAAGATCGTCTACCTGAGTGAGGGGGCAACCCTTGAGCGGGCGGACGTTGCGGTCCCCGACCTTTCGGACGGGCCGCAGGACGCTGTCTCCATCTATCTGCCGGGCGTTTCAAACGACGCGGACCGGGAGAGGGAGCAGGAAAAGAATTATCTGTTTGTGATCTATGAATAGTGCAGGAGGATGCGTATGGAAAAGACAATGGACAAGATCATAGCGCTCGCCAAGGGGAGAGGCTTCATCTATCCCGGTTCCGAGATCTACGGCGGACTGGCCAACACCTGGGATTACGGCAATCTGGGCGTTGAACTCAAGAACAACGTCAAGCAGGCGTGGTGGAAAAAGTTCATCACCGAGAATCCCATGAACGTGGGCGTCGACTGCGCTATCCTCATGAACCCGCAGACCTGGATCGCCTCCGGCCATCTCGGCGGCTTTTCCGATCCGCTGATGGACTGCAGGGAATGCCATGAGCGCTTCCGCGCGGACAACCTGATCGAGGATTACTGCAAGGAGAGCGGCACCGAGCTTCCCAAGCCCGTGGACGGCATGTCCCAGGAAGAGATGGAAGACTTCATCGAGACGAACGGGATCTGCTGCCCGTCCTGCGGAAAGCATAATTTCACCAAGATCCGTCAGTTCAATCTGATGTTCAAGACGTTCCAGGGCGTTACCGAGGACGCGAAGAATACCGTATATCTGCGTCCGGAGACGGCTCAGGGCATCTTTGTCAACTTTAAGAACGTCCAGAGGACGTCCAGGAAGAAGCTTCCCTTCGGCATCGGCCAGATCGGAAAATCCTTCCGCAATGAGATCACGCCCGGCAACTTTACCTTCCGTACGCGTGAGTTCGAGCAGATGGAGCTGGAGTTCTTCTGTGTGCCGGACACCGACCTCGAGTGGTTCCAGTACTGGAGAAGCTTCTGCATCAACTGGCTGCAGACGCTCGGCATCAAGGAAGATGAGATGCGCTGCCGCGACCACGAGAAAGAGGAGCTGAGCTTCTACAGCAAGGCCACGACGGATATCGAATTCCTCTTCCCGTTCGGCTGGGGCGAGCTCTGGGGCATCGCGGACAGGACCAACTATGACCTGTCCCGCCACCAGGAAGTATCCGGCGAGGATATGACCTACTTTGACGACGAGAAGAAAGAGAAATACATCCCCTACGTCATAGAGCCTTCACTGGGCGCGGACCGTGTGGTCCTTGCCTTCCTCTGCAGCGCCTACGACGAGGAGGAGCTGGAGGGCGGCGACGTCCGGACGGTGCTTCATTTCCATCCGGCCCTGGCCCCCGTCAAGATCGGTGTGCTCCCGCTTTCCAAAAAGCTCGGCGAGGGCGCGGAAAAGATCTGGGCGGATCTTTCCAAACACTGGAACTGCGAGTACGACGACAGAGGAAATATCGGAAAGCGCTACAGAAGGCAGGATGAGATCGGAACGCCGTACTGCGTGACCTACGATTTTGATTCGGAGACAGACGGGGCCGTCACGGTCCGCGACCGCGACACCATGGAGCAGGAGCGCGTGAAGATCGAAGACCTTACCGCCTATTTCGAAAAGAAGCTCGCGTTCTGAGCACCCTTAACATCCGGGAACCATTAAACAGTTTATATATATAAAGGAGCAGGATATGAATATTACACCGCTGCAGACAGCAAGATACGAGTACACGCCGAAGCTTCCGGGAATGCTCAGGAACGGCATCTCCGAGATCTGTGTAAAGGAAGGAGCGGAGACGCAGAGCGTCGCGGATCAGGATAAGATCAAGGCTCTGTTCCCGAACACCTACGGCAAGAGAGAGATCACCTTTGAAAAAGGGACCAACAGCGCGCCTGCCAAAAAGCAGGTCGTCGGCGTTATCCTTTCCGGCGGCCAGGCGCCCGGCGGACACAATGTCGTCAGCGGCCTCTATGACGCCCTCAAGGCGACGGATCCCGAGAACGTCCTGATCGGTTTCAAGGGCGGCCCCAGCGGCCTTCTGGAAGACGATTACATCATCTTTGATGATGCCTACATCGATCAGTACAGGAACACCGGCGGCTTTGACATCATCGGTTCCGGCAGGACCAAGCTGGAGACGGAAGAGCAGTTCGAGATCGCGGCGAAGGTCTGCGAGAAGCACGGAATCACCGCGATCGTGATCATCGGCGGCGACGATTCCAACACCAACGCGGCAGTGCTTGCCGAGTATATGGCAGCGCACGGGACCGGCGTACAGGTCATCGGATGCCCGAAGACCATCGACGGCGACCTCAAGAACGAGGATATCGATGCCTCCTTCGGCTTTGATACCGCGACCAAGACCTACAGCGAGCTCATCGGCAATATCGAAAGAGACTGCAATTCCGCGAAGAAGTACTGGCATTTCGTAAAGGTCATGGGCCGTTCCGCTTCTCATGTCGCGCTGGAGTGCGCGCTCGAGACGCAGCCGAACGTCTGCCTGATCTCCGAGGAAGTCGCCGCGAAGAAGCAGTCCCTCTCCGAGATCGCCGATTACATTGCCGATTCCGTAGAAGCCAGAGCAGCGCTCGGCATGAACTACGGTGTCGTCATCATTCCCGAGGGCGTTGTGGAATTCGTCCCCGAGTTCTCTGCCCTGATCGCGGAGATCAATGAACTGCTGGCCAAAAACGGCGAGGCGTTCAACGCGCTGAAGAACTGGGCCGACAAGCATTCCTTTATCACCAACGGCCTGCGCGAAAAGGCGGCGGATGTCTTCTCCGTCCTTGATCCCACCATCCAGCAGCAGCTGTGCCTTGACAGGGATCCCCACGGAAACGTACAGGTCTCCCTGATCGAGTCCGAGAAGCTGTTCTCCGCTCTGGTCGGCGTGAAGCTGAAAAAGAGAGCAGCGGAGGGGTCCTACATCGGAAAGTACAATCCGCAGCATCACTTCTTCGGATATGAAGGAAGATGCGCGTTCCCGTCAAACTTTGACGCGGATTACTGCTATTCCCTCGGCTATAATGCGTTCATGCTGATCTCCTACGGCTTCAACGGATACCTCTCCAAGGTCTCCAACCTCTCGAAGCCCGCAGAGGAGTGGGTAGCCGGCGGTATCCCGATCACCAAGATGATGAACATGGAGAGACGCCACGGCGAAGACAAGCCGGTCATCAGGAAAGCGCTTGTCGACCTGGAAGGCGCTCCGTTCAAGTATTTCGAAGCTCACAGGGAGCAGTGGTCCGTCGAGACCTGCTACACCTTCCCGGGCGCGATCCAGTACTTCGGACCGTCCTCGGTATGCGACCTGACCACCAGGACGCTGGCTCTTGAACAGGCGGATAAATAATGATCTTTTGCGGCACAGCGCGGGGACCCGCGCTGTGCCGTTTTTTATTTTATTCCATCCGATTCCATACAATCCATTTTCTTGACGCTTACTGAAAATATGCTACAATTAATAAAGCGAAGGATGGCGCAACTACCATCGGGAAAGCAGTTGTTTCAGTCAGTTTTTGCGCAACTACCAATTCAGCAACAGGAGGTTTAAAACATGGCGAAAAAGTGGGTCTACATGTTTACCGAAGGCAATGCCGGTATGCGTAACCTGCTCGGCGGCAAAGGTGCCAACGTAGCCGAGATGACCAACCTGGGACTTCCGGTCCCGCAGGGCTTCACGATCACGACCGAAGCATGCACGCAGTACTATGAAGACGGAAGGTCCATCAATGACGAGATCATGGGCCAGGTCAATGAAGCGATCGTAAAGATGGAAGAGATCACCGGCAAAAAGTTCGGAGATCTTGAAAATCCGCTTCTTGTTTCCGTGCGTTCCGGCGCCCGCGCTTCTATGCCGGGCATGATGGACACGATCCTCAACCTCGGCCTGAACGAGGAGGTCGTAAAGGTCCTCGCCGAAAAATCCGGCAATCCCCGCTGGGCATGGGACTGCTACAGGAGATTTATCCAGATGTATTCCGACGTCGTTATGGAAGTCGGAAAGAAATATTTTGAGACGCTCATCGATGAAATGAAGCTGAGAAAGGGCGTATCCCAGGACGTAGACCTTGACGCCGACGATCTGCGCGATCTCGCGAATCAGTTCAAGGCCGAGTACAAGGCGAAGATCGGGGAGAATTTCCCGGACGATCCCAGAGTCCAGCTGGTCGGCGCCATCAAGGCCGTGTTCCGTTCATGGGACAACCCGAGAGCCAACGTTTACCGCCGGGACAATGATATCCCGTATTCCTGGGGAACTGCCGTCAACGTACAGATGATGGTATTCGGCAACATGGGAAATACCTCCGGCACCGGCGTCGCCTTCACGCGTGACCCGGCAACGGGCGAGAAGCATCTGATGGGCGAGTTCCTGCTCAACGCGCAGGGCGAGGACGTCGTGGCCGGCGTCCGCACACCGCAGAAGATCGCCCAGCTTGAGGAGATCATGCCGGAAGTCTTCGAACAGTTCCAGGATATCTGCCAGAAGCTGGAGAGCCATTACAAAGACATGCAGGATATGGAGTTCACGATCGAGGACCGCAAGCTCTACATGCTGCAGACAAGGAACGGCAAGAGGACCGCGCAGGCCGCTCTTAAGATCGCCTGCGACCTGGTCGACGAGGGCATGATCGATGAGAAGCAGGCCGTCGCGATGATCGACCCGCGCAATCTTGACACGCTGCTGCATCCGCAGTTCGATCCGTCCTACCTGAGAGTGTCGGTGCCCATCTCCAAGGCGCTGGGCGCCTCCCCGGGAGCCGCATGCGGACGCATCGTCTTCAACGCGGAGGACACCAAGCTCTGGGCAGCCAGAGGCGAGAAGGTCGTCCTGGTCCGCCTGGAGACCTCGCCGGAGGATATCGAGGGCATGAAGGCCGCACAGGGCATCCTTACCGTGCGCGGCGGCATGACCAGCCACGCGGCTGTTGTTGCCCGCGGCATGGGCAAGTGCTGTGTCTCCGGCTGCGGTGATATCAGCATGGATGAGGAGCACAAGGTGTTCACGCTCGGCGGAAGAGAATTCCACGAGGGCGACTGGATCTCCCTTGACGGCTCCACCGGCAATATCTATGGTTTCGTCATCCCGACCGTCGACGCGACGATCGAGGGTTATTTCGGCCGCATCATGGGATGGGCCGACAAATACCGCAAGCTTGCCGTCCGCACGAACGCCGACACGCCCGGCGACGCGAAGAAGGCACGTGAGCTCGGCGCGGAAGGCATCGGCCTTTGCCGTACGGAGCATATGTTCTTCCAGGGCCACAGGATCGACGCGTTCCGCGAGATGATCTGCTCCGAGACAGTGGAAGAGAGAGAAACGGCGCTGCAGAAGATCCTTCCGGAGCAGCAGGGCGATTTCGAGAAGCTGTTCGAGGCAATGGACGGCAACCCCGTCACCATCCGCTTCCTGGATCCACCTCTCCATGAGTTCGTTCCCACGGAGGAGGAAGACATCCAGAAGCTTGCGAAGGCACAGGGCAAGAGCGTAGAAACGATCAAGAACGTCATCGCGAACCTGCATGAGTTCAACCCGATGATGGGACACCGCGGCGTCCGCCTGGCGGTCACCTATCCTGAGGTCGCCAAGATGCAGACCAGAGCGGTCATCCGCGCGGCCATCAATGTTCAGAAGAGACATCCGGACTGGAACGTCAATCCGGAGATCATGGTCCCGCTCGTCGGCGACGAGAAGGAGCTGATCTACGTCAAGAAGAGCATCGTGGAGACGGCGGACGAGGAGATCGCGAAAGCCGGTATCAAGCTTGAATATGAAGTCGGCACCATGATCGAGATCCCGAGGGCAGCCCTTACGGCCGACCAGCTCGCGAAGGAAGCTGATTTCTTCTGCTTCGGCACGAACGACCTTACGCAGATGACCTACGGCTTCTCCCGCGACGATGCCGGCAAGTTCCTGCAGTCCTACTATGACGCAAAGATCTTCGAGAACGACCCGTTCGCGAAGCTCGACCAGAACGGCGTCGGCAAGCTGATGGAGATGGCCATCCAGCTCGGCCGCGGCGTAAATCCGAAGCTCCACCTCGGCATCTGCGGCGAGCACGGCGGGGATCCGTCCTCTGTCGAATTCTGCCACAGGATCGGCCTGGACTATGTTTCCTGCTCGCCGTTCCGCGTACCGATCGCCCGTCTGGCGGCGGCGCAGGCTGCGATCACGGACGACTAAAAAGCGCAAAGGTAACTTGTAAAATTGAAAAAGCGGTATTATAATATCCCGTGCCGGTCAAATGACCGGCGCGGGTTATTTATTTTTGGAAATCAGTATTGTTCATACGGGATGTGTTCTGAATGACGGATAGTATTAAAAAGATGCCGCGCAAAGCGGAAAAAGCATTTTCAAAACTGATCAAGGTGCGCTTTAAGTTCAAGAAAAAGAATTTGGTGCCGTTCTGGATCATGGTGTTCCTCGCGTTCTACATGTATCTGACGACGCGGTATCATTTCTGGATCTTCCCGGCCTTCTGCGCCGCCTACTTTGTGCTCCTGAATCTGAAGATCCAGCTCAATGAGAGGCTTTCCCTTCTCTGGACGGGGCTGATCTTCTGGTTCGGCTCCCGGTTTACCATCTTCTGCCTGCAGCATATCATCCTGGAGCGGGATCTCTATGAAAAGACGAGCAGGAACAAGATGTTCCTGAACATGCTGTGCGTCCTGATCGTCTACTGCCTGATCCATTTCATCACCAACCGGACGGTCATCTCCGCGATCGCCGCCCACGTCATCATGCTGATCATCGGCTTCGCGGATTACTTCGTCTATGAATTCCGTCAGAATGAGATCATCTACAGCGACCTGAGCACCCTCGACACCGGTCTCAGCGTCATGAAGTCCTATAAGCTCGTGCTGCACGCGAGGGGCGCGCAGGCCATTCTGCTGACGATCCTGTACATCTGCCTGCTGCGGCATATGAGGATCCGGTACAAAAACCAGATCCAGCCTTTCCTGTCTTTCATCACCCGCCATCTGGGCAGCTTCTTTACAAAGAAAGGCAGCGAGGGGAGCCGGACGGCGCGCATGGGCGCCGCGCTCACACACAGGAGCGAGGTCATCGGCGCGCGCAGCGGAAGGATCCTGAACGCGGTCATTCCCCGCGGGATCGACGCCGCGGTCATCATCTTCCTCTGCATGTTCCTGAAGGGGGATATCGCGACGACCGTCTCCCAGACCTGGCAGAAAAAAGGAAGCTACAAGAACGGATTTGTACTCAATTTCATTCTGAGTGTCCGGGATTCCTTCGTCAATGTGCCGGAAGGCTATTCCGCCGAAGCGGTGCAGCTTCTGGAACAGAAATACGCGGATCCGGGCAGCACCGTGCACCCGGACGGACCGGTGCTCCACGAGGAAGTCGAACATCCGACGATCATCGTGGTCATGAACGAATCCTTCAGCGACCTTAGTGTGATGGGTACGCTTAAGACCAACGAGCCGGTGATGCCCTTTATTGACTCCATGGAGGAGAACACGACAAAGGGATGGGCGCTGGCTTCGGTGCTCGGCGCCAAGACGCCCAACTCGGAGTGGGAATTTATGACAGGCAATTCCATGGCCTTTCTTCCCTCGGGCTCTGTCGTTTATCAGCAGTATATCGACGATGCGCCCGCATCGATCGTGACGACCCTTAAGAATGAGGGATATACGGCCGTCGCCATGCACCCGTACTATGATACGGGATGGCGCAGGAATACGGTCTATCCGAAGCTCGGCTTCGACGAGCTGTATTTTATCGACGACTTCGACCAGACGAATCTTCTGCGCAACTATATCACCGACCGGGAGCTCTACGACAAGATCATCGACCGGTACGAGAGCCGCGAAGAAGGCGAAGACCTCTTTATCATGAGCGTCACGATGCAGAATCACGGCGGATACAAAGAGACCTTTGAGGACTTTGACCAGGAGATCTATCAGCTGAACGGCAATTTCCCGGATGCGGATCAGTATCTGTCCCTGGTGCACGAATCGGATAAGGCAGTGAAAGACCTGATCGGCTATTTCGAGTCTGTGGACGATCCCGTCGAGATCATTTTCTTCGGCGATCATCAGCCGAGCCTTGACTCCGCGATCTACCGGACGATCAACGGGAAGGGCATGAGCGGGCTGACGATGAATCAGCTCGAGGAATTCTACACGGTGCCGTTCTTTATCTGGACGAATTATGACACGGAGGAATCCTGGGTCGATCATACGAGCCTGAACTTCCTTTCCACGATGGCGCTGGAGAGGGCCGGCATTGAGCTGCCGCCGTACAACCGTTTTCTGCATGACATGATGGAGTGCATCCCGTCGGTCAACGTCAGGGGCTACTACTCAAAGACCGCCAGATCCTACGCGCATCTTGAGTACGCGGACGAGGAGGAAGCGCAGTGGCTGAAGGATTACAATATCCTTGAGTATAACTGTATGTTCGACGAGTCGGGCCGCAGCAGCCTGTTTTTCCCGTACTGCGGGGACAACGCTTCTTAGGCGGACGCTCCTTAAGATCGTTACTAATCTGAATTTGTTTGTGGTTGACCTGCAGGAAGAGTTGTGTTAATATCTTCACTGTTGGTAACTTAGTTCTTTTGTAGTCGGGAGGAATAAAATGATCAGTCAGCAGATTACCAGCAAACGCACTGACCTTGGGGAGATGATCCCGCACATCGTGCAGACAGCCTGCACCTTCAAGAGTTCAATCACGTTTGAAGTTGATGACAAGCATGTTAATGCGAAGAGCATTATGGGCGTTATGGCGCTTGCAAGTCAGAATAATCCGCATATCGTTCTGTGTGTGAACGGACTGGACGAAGAAGAAGCGCTGGAAGCAATGAAGGGGCTCCTTGAAGAATAACAAAACCAAGCGGCGCAGGAAGGCATTGTCCCTCCTGCGCTTTTTGCTCTGCAGGGCGGAGCCGGCGGCCAGGATGCCGGAGCGCCCGGAAATAACGGGGTTGGCAGAATGGAAATACGGAAGTTTGGAAGGAAGAGCAGGGGCGCCATCCTCGCGGCAGCTGTCTTTGCCGCGTGCGCGCTCGCGGGCTGCGGCAGGACGCCGGAGACGATCGGCGGGACCTCGTGGAAGGTGACCGCGCTGAAAGCGCCGGACGGGACCGCCTATGACGAGTCTTCCTATGATACCCTGATCGGGGTGACCGTGTACACCTTCGGGGAGGACGGGACCATGTCCTGCTCGATCGGCGGCGTGGATGATGGCGGCGAAGAATACACCTACACCTATGAAAAAGGGACGCTGGTCATCCGCTCCGAGGACCTCGAGTGCAGCGGGAGCGTAAAGAAGGACAGAATAAAGCTTTCGCTGGACGGAGAGGGCGAGGCGGTCCTCACACGGCAGGGGGGCTGATTTTCTTCTTGACAATCCGGAGGATCGAGAGTAAGATATTCATTGTCCTCAGGGAGACCTGAAGACGGATGTGCGTTTAGCTCAGCTGGATAGAGCGTTTGGCTACGGACCAAAAGGCCGGGGGTTCGAATCCTCTAACGCACGTAAAAAAACCGGAAGCCTTGATCTTAGGCTTCCGGTTCTTTTTTTCTGTTCTTTTTATTCTCCGCTTTCCGCAAACGGAACGTAAATGCCGGTCTCGCTGTCCAGACCGCCGAGCGCCTGCGCGAGCTGGTCGCGAAGGATGGAGATCTCCGTTTCCTGTTTGTCAATGGTGCCCTGCAGCGATTCGATCATCTCCGCCTGGCTGCCGACAAGCTCCTTGAGGTCTGCCAGATCGGCTCCCTGTTCATTTACGGTCGTTGAAAGCGCGTCGATCCTCTGGGTCTGTACCGTGACGGTACCGGAAAGCGCGGTGATGTCATCCGATACGGTGCTGAGGCTGTCAATGGAAGCGCTCTGGTCTTCGACCTGCTGCTGAAGCGATGAAAGTTCGCCGCTTCCTGAGCCGCAGCCCGCGAGAGAAACGCAGACGGCAGCGCATAAAAGAGCGATCGCAGTTCTTCTCATAAAAGTTACCCCCTGATCTTAATATAAGTAGATTCCGGCAGCGGACAAAACCCTGTCCGCCCTTCGTTTAAAGGTATCTTATCACAAGTGAAAAGAGTGCGCAAGAAGGCAAGGGAGACTTGTCACTGCCTGCGATCTCGGGTATACTGAAAAGATGATGCCCTCCCCCCGGAAGGGGGGAGACAGAACTGAATGGGTATTTGGAGGAATGGCACATGAACATATATATGATCATCGCGCAGGAACTCGGAGTGGGCTCCGGTCAGGTGGAGGCCGCCGTCAAACTTCTCGACGAGGGATGTACGGTCCCCTTCATCGCGCGTTACAGAAAAGAAGCAACAGGCTCCCTCAACGACGAGCAGCTGCGCACATTAAGCGACCGCCTGCAGTATCTCCGCAGCCTGGAGGACCGCAGGCAGACGGTGCTCGCGGCCATCAGCGAGCAGGGAAAGCTGACCGATGAGCTGAAGGAAAAGATCGAGGGCGCGCAGACGCTGGTCGCCCTTGAGGATCTGTATCTCCCCTATCGTCCGAAGCGGAGGACAAGGGCGTCCATCGCGAAGGAAAAGGGACTGGAGCCGCTTGCGGATCTGATCGCCGCACAGGAGCTTCCCGGGACCGCGGCGCAGGCCGCCGAGCCCTTTGTGAAAGAGGACGGCGCCGCCACCGTGGAGGAGGCGCTGAAGGGCGCGCAGGATATCCTGGCGGAACGTCTCTCGGAGGATTCCGACTGCCGCACCTGGATCCGCGAGCGAACCCGGGCGGAGGGCATCCTGACGGCCTCTGCCAGGGACCCGGAGGAGAGATCCGTCTACGAGACCTATTATGAATATGAAGAGCCGTTCGCAAAGGCTGCCGGGCACCGCATCCTCGCCCTCAACCGCGGGGAGAAGGAAAAGTTCCTGACAGTGAAGATCAAGACAGACACGGAGCGCATGTACGGATATCTGACCCGTGTGCTTTCAAAGCGGGAAGATCCGGAGACGACGCCGCTCCTTGAGGAGGCGGCGAAAGACAGCTATGACCGCCTGATCGCGCCCGCCATCGAGAGGGAGCTTCGCAATGAGCTCACCGAGCGCGCGCAGGACGGCGCCATCCATGTATTCGGAAAGAACCTGACACAGCTGCTCATGCAGCCGCCGCTCGCGGGACATGTGGTCCTCGGCTGGGACCCGGCCTTCCGCACGGGCTGCAAGCTGGCGGTCACGGATCCCACCGGAAAGGTGCTGGATACCGCGGTCATCTATCCGACCGCGCCGACCAACCCCGTAAAGATCGCCTCCGCAAAGGACACCCTGAGCAGGATGATCCGGCGCTGGAACGTGACGGTCATTTCGGTCGGAAACGGGACGGCCTCCCGGGAATCCGAGCAGTTCATCGCGGAATATCTCCATGAGATCCCGGAGAAGGTGCAGTATGTGATCGTGAACGAGGCGGGAGCCTCTGTCTACTCCGCCAGCAGCCTCGCGACGGAGGAGTTCCCGGAATTCGACGTGGGACAGCGCAGCGCGGCATCCATCGCGCGCCGCCTGCAGGATCCCCTTGCGGAGCTTGTAAAGATCGATCCGGGATCGATCGGTGTCGGGCAGTACCAGCACGACATGGATCAGAAAAAGCTCGGGGAGGCCCTCGGCGGAACGGTCGAGGACTGCGTGAACAAGGTCGGCGTGGACCTGAACACCGCGTCGGTGCCCCTGCTTTCCTATGTGTCCGGCGTATCAAAGACCGTCGCGAAGAACATCGTCAGCTACAGAGAGGCGAACGGCGCCTTCGGCGACCGGCGCCAGCTTCTGAAGGTGCCCAAGCTCGGCCCCAAGGCATTTGAGCAGTGCGCCGGCTTTGTCCGGATCAAGGGAGGGGACAACCCGCTCGACAACACGGGTGTCCACCCGGAAAGCTACGAGGCCGCGGAGCGTCTGCTCGAAAAGCTGGGCTATACCCTGGAGGATGCCGCGGAGGGGAAACTTGGCGGGATCGTGCGCAGGGCGGGAGATATCGATGCCCTGGCCGCGGAGCTCGGGATCGGCGCGCCGACGCTGAAGGACATCCTGACCGAGCTTGAAAAGCCGGGCCGTGATCCGAGGGAAGATATCCCGAAGCCGGTGCTGCGCAGCGACGTGCTGGAGATGAAGGATCTGCACGAGGGCATGATCCTGACGGGAACGGTGCGCAACGTGATCGACTTCGGCGCGTTCGTCGACATCGGCGTCCATCAGGACGGCCTTGTACATATCTCGCAGATGAAGAGCGGCGGCTTTGTGAAGCACCCGCTGGACGTCGTCAGCGTCGGGGACATCGTGGAAGTCCGCGTCCTTGACGTGGATGAAGCCAGGAAGCGGATCTCGCTGAGCATGATCCTCGATCCGGAGGCCGACGCCGCGCAGAAGGCGGCGGCAAAGGCCGCGCGGGAAGCCGCGAAGGAACGCCGGGAGAAGGGCGGACGCGGACAGAGCGGTGAGAGACCGCGGAAGAAGGACGGCGCAAGGCCGCAGGGCAGAGGCGCTGCTCCTTCCGGGAAGAAAAAAGAGCAGACGCGGAGGGACGAACCCGTGCAGAGCGCGGACGATCTTCTGCGCCTGATGAGGAGCCGGCAGAAATAAGCGTGCCGGCGGGAGAAGAGAATGGATAAAAGGATACACGGGATCCGGCAGATCACGCAGAATCCCTATCTGAATTACTATGAGCTGGAGACGGAGGACCGGAAGGGAAACCGGCATGCCTATTACATGGCATCGAGAGCTTCCCGGAAGGAGGACCTGCTTGCCTGCCGCGAGGGCGGAGAGGAGAAGCCCGACGGCGTCGCCATCTACTGCCTTTACGGGGAGGCGAGGGACAGGGTCGTCCTGGTCCGCCAGTTCCGCTATCCGCTTGGCGGCTGGATCTATGAATTTCCTGCCGGGCTTGTGGAGCCGGGGGAGGAGATCACCGAGTGCGCCGCGCGGGAGCTGAGGGAGGAGACGGGGCTTACGCTTACGCCCGTCCCCGCGGATCCGATGATGCGCCGCCCGTTCTTTACGACGGCCGGCATGACGGACGAGAGCTGCGCGATGGTCTTCGGGACCGCTTCGGGAAAGGTGGACCTTGGAGGACTGGAGGATACGGAGAGTCTGCAGGTCATTCTCGCCGACCGGAGGGAAGCCTTAAGGATCCTCCGCGAGGAGCGCGTCGCGGTCCAGTGCGCCTACATGCTGATGCACTTTATCGAGGACAGGGAGGATCCCTTCGCGTTCCTGCGCCCGGCCGGAGAGCAGGATGAGACGGCCGAGAGCAATTCCGAGGAGGAGACCTTTGCGCTCGGGAAAAGGCTCGGCGAGGAGGCCCGGCCCGGACAGGTGATCGCGCTGACAGGCGATCTCGGCGTCGGCAAGACGGTCTTTACCAAGGGTTTTGCGGAGGGACTGGGCATCACGGAGGACGTGACCAGCCCGACCTTCACCATCCTGCAGGAGTACACGGACGGAAGGATCCCGCTCTATCATTTTGACGTATACCGGATCGGGGATCCGGAGGAGATGGATGAGATCGGCTTTGATGAGTACGCGGGCGGGGACGGCGTCTGCCTGATCGAGTGGGCGGACCTGATCGGGCCGCTGCTGCCGGCGGACACGCTCCGCGTGGAGATCGAAAAGGATCCGGCGAAGGGTTTTTCCTACCGGCGGATCACGGTAAAGAGGGCGCAGGGAGGTGCCGCTCTATGAAGATACTTGCGCTTGACAGCTCCGGGATGGCGGCGACCGTCGCGATCGCCGGGGATGACCGCCTCCTGGCGGAATTTACAGTCAACTACAAAAAGACACATTCGCAGACCCTCCTTCCGATGCTTTCGCAGGCGGCGGATATGATCGAGCTCGATCTTAAGACGATCGACGCCGTTGCCGTTGCCGGCGGCCCCGGATCGTTCACGGGACTGCGGATCGGAAGCGCGACCGCAAAGGGGATCGGCCTGGCGCTGGAGAAACCCCTCGTGCATGTTCCGACGCTGGAAGCCCTCGCGTGGAATTTCTGGGGATGCCAGGACCTGATCTGCCCGATGATGGACGCCCGCAGGGAGGAAGTCTACTGCGGGATCTACACGTTCGAGGAGGGAAGGCTCCGGGTCATCGCGGACCAGGAGGCGCTGCCCGTAAGAAAGCTTGCGGAGCGTCTGAACGCGATGGGGAAAAAGGTGATCCTCCTCGGAGACGGGAGCAAGGTCCATGAAGCGCTGCTTCGGGAGCTGCTGACGGCGCCGGCCCTCTTTGCCCCGGCGCATCTTCGGGAGCAGAGAGCTTCCTCCGTGGCTGCCTGCGCGATGGAATATATCCGCGCGGGAAAGACCGAGAGCGCGGCGGATCACCGGCCGACGTATCTTCGCGTCTCGCAGGCCGAGCGCGAGAGAGCCCTGCGCGAGCAGGCAAAGAAGGAGAAAGAATGATCACGGTCCGCCGGATGAGAGAAGAAGACGTGGAGGCCGCGGCCGCCATCGAGCGCGCGCTGTTTACCATGCCGTGGTCCGCGCAGAGCTTCAGGGAATCCCTTGCGCTTGCGGACGCCATATACTGCGCTGCCTTTGAGGACGGGACGCTCGCGGGCTACTGCGGGCTGAGGCTCTCCTTTGACGAGGCGGAGATCACGAACGTCGCGGTCGCCGCCGAAAAGCAGGGGCGGGGCATCGGCAAAAAGATGCTGACAGAGCTCATGGCGCTTGGGCGGCAGGCCGGCGCAGAGAGATTTACACTGGAGGTCCGCACCGGGAACCGCCCGGCGATCGCCCTTTACCGGTCGCTGGGGTTTGAGGACGCGGGGATCCGCCCGGGCTTTTACGAAAAGCCGGCGGAGGACGCGCTCATCATGTGGACCGGCCGGGACAGATGAGGTAAGAAATGCTGGATATTTGTTTACTTGGCTGCGGCGGGATGATGCCGCTCCCGCACCGGTGGCTGACGTCGCTGATCGTGCGGTACAACGGGAGCAGCGTTCTGATCGACTGCGGGGAGGGGACCCAGATCGCCCTGAAGGAGAAGGGATGGAGCTTTAAGCCCATCGATGTGATCTGCTTTACGCATTTCCACGGCGACCACATCGCGGGACTTCCGGGTTTCCTGATGACGATGGGGAACGCGGACCGCACCGAGCCGCTGACGCTGATCGGCCCGAAGGGCCTGGAGCGGGTCGTCGGATGCCTGCGGGTGATCTGCCCCGATCTTCCCTTTGAGATCCGCTGCCTGGAGATCAGCGGGCCGCAGCAGACCTTTGAGATCTGCGGGCTCAGGATCCGCGCTTTTAAAGTGAACCACACCGTTGTCTGCTACGGGTATACGCTGGAGCTTGACCGGGGCGGACGCTTCGATCCGGTCCGCGCAAAGGAGGCGGGCATCCCGCTGCAGTACTGGAAAAAGCTGCAGAAGGGGGAGACCGTAACAGAAGGCGGCGCGGTCTATACCCCGGACATGGTGCTCGGTCCGCCGAGGAAGGGCCTCAAGGTGACCTACACGACAGACACCAGGCCGACGGCTTCCATCGCGGAGAACGCGGAGGGGTCGGATCTGTTTATCTGCGAAGGAATGTACGGGGAAGCGGAAAAGAAAAAGAACGCGCTTGAGAACCGGCATATGATGTGCAATGAGGCGGCGAAGCTCGCCCGGGACGCACAGGTAAAAGAAATGTGGCTGACGCATTACAGCCCGTCGATGACGCGGCCGGAGCAGTATCTGGATGAACTCCGCGGGATCTTTCCGGGCACGAAGTGCGGCAGGGACGGAATGAGCGCGGAGCTGCTGTTCGAGGACGAAAAAGAATGAAAGACACATCAGATGTTACGATACTCGCGATCGAGAGCTCCTGTGACGAGACGGCGGCTGCCGTTGTGAAAAACGGGAGGGAGGTATGCTCCAACGTCATCTCCTCCCAGATCGCGCTGCACACGCTCTACGGCGGTGTGGTGCCGGAGCTTGCGAGCAGGAAGCATATAGAAAAGATCAATCAGGTGATCACGCAGGCGCTTGAGGAGGCGGACGTCACACTGGATGACATCGATGCCGTGGGCGTCACCTACGGGCCGGGCCTTGTCGGCGCCCTTCTCGTGGGCGTGGCGGAGGCGAAGGCCATCTGCTGGGCGCGCTCCATCCCGCTGGTCGGCGTGCATCACATCGAGGGACATATCAGCGCGAACTACATCGCCCACAAGGACCTGGAGCCTCCCTTTGCCTGTCTGGTGGTCTCGGGAGGCCATACCCATCTGGTGGTCGTGCGCGATTACGGGGATTACGAGATCATCGGGAAGACCAGGGACGATGCCGCCGGCGAAGCCTTCGACAAGGTGGCCCGCGCGATCGGCCTCGGATACCCCGGCGGCCCGAAGATCGACAAGGCAGCCCGTGAGGGGAACGCCGACGCGATCCGTTTCCCGCGCGCAAAGGTCGGGGATTCCGTCTATGATTTCAGCTTCAGCGGCCTGAAGTCGGCGGTGCTCAATTACCTCAACGACGCCAGGATGAAGGGACAGGAGATCAGCGTGCCGGATGTGGCCGCCTCCTTCCAGAAGGCGGTCGTGGACGTGCTCACCGACCACGCGATGCATGCTGTCGATGAATACGGGTTTAAGACCTTTGCGCTTGCCGGCGGCGTGGCCTCCAACAGCGCGCTGCGCGCCTCCATGGAAAAAGCCTGCAGCGCCAGGGGCGTCCGCCTCTGCTGCCCGCCGCCCATCCTCTGTACAGACAATGCGGCGATGATCGGCGCGGCGGCGTACTATGACTACAGGAGAGGGATCCGCTCGGATCTGACCCTGAACGCGGTGCCCGGCCTGAAGCTGGGAGAACGGTAGGTGCCGATGGAGAATAATACTGCGATCGTGCTCGCCGCGGGGCGGGGGAGCCGGATGGGCGGACAAAAGCCGAAGCAGTTTCTGGAGCTTGGCGGAAAGCCTCTTATCTATTATTCCCTCAAAGCCTTCGAGGACTTTGACGAGGTGAGCAGGGTCATCCTGGTGACAGGAAGCGAAGATATCGACTACTGCAAAAGCGGGATCATTGAAAGATACGGCTTTCGGAAGGCGGACACCTGCATCGCGGGCGGCGCCGAGCGATACCTGTCGGTATATAACGGACTGAAGGCAGCGGGCGGGAGTCCCTGCGCCTACGTGTTCATCCATGACGGCGCAAGGCCCAATGCGGACGCCGGGATCCTGAAGCGGACGCTGGAAGGGGCGAGGCGGTGCGGAGCGTGCACAGCCGGCATGAAGGTCAAGGATACGATCCGTGAGACCGACGGGGAGGGATTTTCCGTGCGGACGCCGGACCGCTCCACGCTCTGGGCGGTGCAGACGCCGCAGGTATTCCGCTATGACCTGGTCATGGAAGCGTACAGCGCGCTTGCCGCGTCCGGCGACTACGAGGGCATTACCGATGACGCGATGGTCGTGGAGCGCATGACGGGCGTGCGCGCCCTGATGGTCGAAGGGTCTTACCGCAACATCAAGATCACGACTCCCGAGGATCTGCTTTCGGCGCGCGCTTTTCTTCCCGGAGCGGGGGAGTGAGGAGCCTCTGGGGCCCGCGTTTTTGGCGGGGCACAAGATGTAGTTGACTGAAGCGATTGGCGGAACGAAAAGCGAAAACCTTGTTGACAGGAAGGTCTTTTGAATGTAAAATAAAACTTGCTCTGGTCGGGAGCGTTCTTTTGGAGAGGTATCGAAGCGGTCATAACGAGGCGGTCTTGAAAACCGTTTGTCCGAAAGGGCGCGTGGGTTCGAATCCCACCCTCTCCGTTTTATGAGTCCCGGGAGAGTAAAAACTAAACAGCTCAGAATTATTCGGGCGGGTTATGGAGAAGTACCCAAGCTGGCCGAAGGGACACCCCTGGAAAGGGTGCAGGTCGTTAATAGCGGCGCGAGGGTTCAAATCCCTCCTTCTCCGTTTTCTTTCCGCAAAGAGGAGAGAAAAGTTCTTGACAGGTCTATGCGAAAGTGATAGACTAATCAAGCTGTCGCCGATAAACGGCGGCGGACGCACATTGACAACTGAACAGTGAAACAGCCTTGAAAATTCAAAAAAGTTTTATTTTTGAGGAAGCAATTCCTTCAACACAGTAAAGAAGGACAAGGAATGG
>CAJOLD010000027.1 GCA_905235435.1 uncultured Lachnospiraceae bacterium | reverse complement strand
AATGAGTCCACTTCAATACAGAAGGAAGCTTGGACTAATAGTAGCTTGATCAACAATGGGCATTATTGGATTATGGTCCAAGAAAATGTCCGCACCCCCGTAAGGCGATTACCCCCAACTGCACTGCTCGAAGAAAAATGTCAGGCAGCGCAGTTGGGCCCATATCCAGATTTGGTCTGCCCGGCGCGGTATTGAACCCGGCTGGTCACAGAAAAATAGTCGCGACTTGCTTTAATACCTACCGGAAGACAGTGGCCGCGGGACTAGACAGCAAGTCAATAAAAAATAGTCGCGACAAACTTTAAAAAATTTCCTCAAAACACTGTCCCTCAAAACACTGTCCATCTCCACGTGCCGTTCGTATAAATAAGTGTCAGGAGGAAAGAGAGAGACCTCCGGACAGAGAAAACAAAAAACAGATAAAAATCATAGAGAGAGAATTCCATGAAAGGAGATGGACATTATGAAGAAGACAAACAAAATCGCAGCGATCACACTTGCAGCTCTTGCAGCACTTACACTTTCGGCAATACCGTCAATCGCATCCGTTCCGAACGGAGATTATACAACGACCGCACAGTCCTTCCTGTCACTGAGGACAGGCGCAGGCACCCAGTTCACCGAGACTGACAGGCTGGGATTTGGGACGAAGGTAACGGTCCAGGCGGATGCGGGCGATTGGTCCTATGTATTCGTTCCCTCCAAGGGCGAGTACGGATATGTTTACAATGGTTACCTGGCAGCGGCCGGACAGCAGGCGGCTCCCGCACAGAACAACGGCGCGACGAGGACAGTTGCGAGAGCGGATACCTCGCAGTGAGGACGGCTCCGGCAGCGGACTACAACAACGAGATCCAGAGCACGAAGCTTTATAACGGCGACACCGTGCAGATCACCGGGAACACCGTGGCAGGCACCACCTTCGGCGGCGCGGCAGCGACCTACGTCTGGGTATATGTTCCGAAGACCGGCGTGTCCGGATATGTGAACGCAGCATTCCTGAGATAACGCGGAGGAGTTCCTGGATAAGAAACCAGCTGATCAGTCTATCAAAAAAGTAAAGGAGGGAATGAAAATGATTGACAACATTCGTGAATTAACGATAGATGAACTTGATCGGGTCAGCGGTGGATATATTGTAAAGGACACTGACGGCTACCATGTAATTGATGATTACAACGGAAGTGAGCTGGGGTTCTTCCGGAAAGACCAATATGATTACATGATGGTAATGATCGAGAGAATGTGGAAGATCAGTGATACGTACATCACCTGGGATCAGGCTAAAGAGATCCGGGTCCAATACTGGGATAAGTATTACAACGGGTGATACGTTTTTCGGGAGGGCGGCCAAGATGGCCGCCCTCTTTTTTTGGTAAACACCCCGGCTTCTCCGTGCTGCTCAGACAGCATTTGATGTATTAAACTTGATGTATTAAATTGACGTATGAATAAGATCATCCGTCCGGGAAAAATAACCGGGCCGGCAAACACAGCCGGCCCGGTTATTTTATATTCAGCAGGGGTGCAGTTCCCTGCAAAGGAGGTCCGTTAGATTATTAACACACCCTTTTATACATTATACACATATAAACAGGGAAAAACAAGTAAAAAATAGCTAATTTAACGGATAAAAGCGTTGATGTGGCGCAGTGGCACAGTGTAAAATGCTCAAAAATAACGCCGCAATATGCCCTTTTATTATTTACTATTAATTAATAGTATGATATATTTGGCACATGAAAACGTTCGTTTAAAATCATTGCAACTGACAACCTGAGAATCTGAGAACCCGAACAACCGTTTCAGAAAGGAGAAACAAAGAGATGAGGAAATATGCACGTTTCATTGCTCCGCTCCTGGCTGCCGGCCTTGTTATGAGTGCCTTCAGCTTCACGGCATTGGCAGATGACGCCGATACCATCAAGATCGGTTTCATCGGACCGCTCACCGGCCCGAATGCACAGTCCGGCCAGGCTGCTTTAAATGGCGCGACCATTGCAATGGAAGAACTGAATGAAGCAGGCGGACTTCTCGGCAAACAGATCGAGATCATCCCGTACGATGACAAGTCTTCGCCTGAAGAGTCTGTTAAGTCCACCACGAGGCTGATCGAGGTCGACAACGTCGTAGGTATCATGGGATCTCTTCACAGCGGCAACGTGCTGGCTGCAGGCCCCGTAGCCGAAGAGTACAAGATCCCGGTCATCAGCGGCGGCACGAGCCCGACATGGCTTGAGCAGGGCTGGCTGTATCATTTCCGCGCTCTGGGCAACAGCAACCTGGCTATGACCCAGCTGACCGCGTACTGCAACCAGGAAGGCTGGAAGAAGATCGCGATGATCCACTCCAACGATGAGTACGGCAACAATGGTGCGGACGAGTTCAACGAGAACGCAGCGGAAAAGGGCCTTGAGATCGTTGTTCACCGCAGGCGACAAGGACTTCACCGGACAGTTCGCGAAGCTCATCAGCTCCAATCCCGACGTCATCATGACCTGGGGCACCGGCTCTGATGTAGGCTCTGTCCTTCCGCAGCTGCGTCAGGCAGGTTGGGACGGCCCGGTCATCGGCCCCGAGGCTTATTCAATGCCCGAGCTGGTCGATATCATCGGCGACGCGTTCTACGATGTCTACTTCGCTACAGCGTATATCGTCTATGATAATCCTGCAGATGCTCCGTCAGAGCTGATGCAGACCTTCCTTCAGAACTATCTTGACAAGTACGGTGCGAAGCCGGAATCCGACAACGCATATCGTAACTATGATGCCATGTATCTGTTCGCGCATGCGATCAACGAAGCCGGCAGCACCGACGGAACAGCGATCCGCGATGCTCTTGAGGCGACCACAGACTATGAAGGTCTGGCAGGCACCTTCAACTTCACCGGACATCACGGTGAAGGTATCGACTCCGTCCGCATTTTCCGCGTAGATGTCGGCGGCGTTTATACGGAGATCCCGATGGAATGATCCTGTAGACTTTATGCGGAAGAGGCGCGGCCTCTTCCGCTTTAATTTTTGTGAGGTGTATTATGTTTTTTCAATTACTGGTTGGCGGAATTGAGCTTGGCTGTGTCTATGCTCTGATCGCGCTCGGCTTCAGCCTGATCTATGCCTCCAGCGGACTCACGACTTTCGCACAGGGCGAAATGTTCATGCTCGGCGCCTTCATGATCTATACCTTCTTTATGATGGCGAGGCTGCCGTTCGCGATCTCCATGCTCTGCACGATCGTCTTCATGGGCTTTTTCGGTGCGGCCATCGAGGGCGGCCTTATCAGTCCGCTGATGAAACGCGGAGCCTCCGGTATGAACATTGTGCTTGCGACGATCGCCATCTCGACGATCATGTCCAATGCGGCAATGCTGATCTGGGGCGCCGGAAGCTTCAATTTCCCGTCTATCTTCGGGAGCAAGCCGATCCACATCGGCTCTGTATATGTGACCGGACAGCAGATCGCCATTGTGGTGGTCTCGCTGCTCTGCATGCTCCTGGTCCATTTCTTTATGACAAAGACAAAGCTGGGCATCGCGATGCGTGCCGCGGCGATGGACCAGACAGCGGCGAGCGCCGTGGGCATCAATGTCCCGATGACCTACGCGCTTACCTGGGCGCTGGCATGCATCCTGGCCGCCGTCGGCGGCATCATGCTGGCCCCGATCTACAATGTTTACGCTAAGATGGGCGCCCTGGTCAGCTCAAAGGGCTTCGCGGCGGCTGTTGTCGGCGGCTACGGCAATATGTACGGCGCGATGGTCGGCGGTCTTCTTCTCGGCATCATCGAGACCATGTCCGCCGGATACATCTCATCTTCCATCAAAGATATCGTGTGCTACGTTGTGCTTATCGCGGTCATGTTCATCAAACCGTCCGGTATCTTCAACGGCAAGGTCGTCAATTAAAGGAGATCTGTTATGTGGTTATATAAACTGTCTGAAAAATTAAAGCCATTCTCCTGGGGATTTGCCATCCTTGCCGTCGCCGTTATGGCGCTGATACCGCAGGTCGCGGCCAATAGTGCTTACCTCACGTTTAATCTGGCCATGGTCTGCATCTATATCATCGTCACGGCCGGCCTGGATATCCTGTTCGGTTATTCCGGACAGATCTCCCTGGGCCAGGCAGGATTTTACGCGGTGGGTGCCTATGTCTCGGCAATGCTGAGCCTCTACACATCCATCCCGGTCCTGCTGTGCATTTTCATCGGTGCGTTTGCCTCGTCGATCATCGGCGGCGCTTTCGCCTATCCGGCTTCCAAGCTGGTCCATCACTTCCTGTCGATGACCACCATCGGTTTCGGTGAGATCGCCAGGCTCGTGTTCCTGAACGGCGGCAAGGTCACCGGCGGCGCTGTAGGCCTGCTGAATATCCCCGGGCTGAAAATCGGCCCGTTAAACCTTTCCAGCAAGCAGACGTTCTACTATTTCATCCTGATCCTTGCGGTGCTGGTGCTGATCATGAAACGCAACCTGATCAACTCCAGGCTCGGCAGGTCATTCATTGCGATCCGTGAAAATCAGGACGCGAGCGCCGCATTCGGCATCAACGTCCCGATCACCAGGACCGTCGCCTTCATGATCTCTACCTTCCTGGCAGGTCTCGGCGGCGCCTGCTACGCGCATCTGGTGCGCTTCATCAGCCCTGAGACATTCACCTTCGATCTGTCCAGCATGTTCCTGATCATGCTGCTCCTCGGCGGCAAGGGCTCGACCATGGGCTGTGTTCTCGGTGTATTCATTATGACCTTCGGCATGGAAGCCCTGCAGAGCTTCGGCCGGTACAGGATGCTGATCTACGGCATTATCCTGCTGGTCGTCCTCTTTGTGATCCCGATGGGCATCACCGGCAAGCTCAGTGATTATATTGAGGAGCAGAAGGAAAAGATCAAGGCCGGTGAAGCCGGCGGAGCGGAAAAAGAAGGGGGTGACAGGGCATGAACGAAAATATTCTCACCGTGGATCATATCGTAATGCAGTTCGGCGGCCTGAAGGCCCTGAATGACGTCTCCTTCAATATCGAGAGGGGCGAGGTCCATGCCCTGATCGGTCCGAACGGTTCCGGCAAGACGACCATGTTCAATGTGATCAGCCATGTGCTGGAGCCCACGTCCGGCGAGGTCTTCCTCGACGGAGAGTCCCTGAAAAAGACCAAAAAATATGCGGTCAACCGCCTCGGCATTGCCAGGACCTTCCAGCATGTGTCCCTGTTCTCCAACATGACGGTCGAAGAGAACATCATGTGCGGGCGCTACAGCAATACGCACCAGGGCATCCTCGGCGCCATATTCAAGACACCTGCCGAGCGCAGAGAGGAAGAGGAGATCCGCCAGCGCGCCAGAGATGAGATGAAGTTCGTCGGCCTGGACGATGTGGCGGACACCAAGGCGAAGAAGCTCCCCTACGGCGACCAGCGTCTGCTGGAGATCGCCAGAGCGCTTGCCAGCGATCCCAAGCTCCTGATGCTCGATGAGCCCGCGGCCGGCATGAACCCCTCCGAGAAGGAGCACCTCGGCAGTCTGATCCGCCAGGTGCAGGCAAAAGGAATCTCGGTCCTGATCATCGAACATGATATGAAGCTCGCAATGTCGATCTCCCAGAGCGTCACGGTACTGGATCACGGTATCAGGATCGCGGAGGGAACACCGGAGGAGATCCAGAATAACGATAAGGTTATCGAGGCCTATCTCGGAAAGAAGGTGTGACCATGCTCAGTGTTAAGGATATCCATTATTATTACGGCGGAATTCATGCCCTCAAGGGTGTTTCTCTCGAAGTCAATGAAGGGGAGATCGTAACACTGATCGGCGCGAACGGCGCAGGAAAGACAACGACGCTGCGCTGCATCTCGGGCCTGCTGACACCTTCCAGCGGCGAGATCGTCTACGAAGGAAAGACGATCAACAAGATATCCGCCTCAAAGGCACCCTATCTCGGTATCGGGCAGGTGCTGGAGGAGCGGCATGTCTTCCCGCACCTTACGGTCGAGGAGAACCTTATGCTCGGCGCCTATTCGCAGCCGAGAGGAAACAATACGAAAGCGGATATGGCCGACATGTACCGCCGGTTCCCGCGCCTGGAGGAGAGGAAGAAGCAGAATGCCGGAACGCTCTCCGGCGGCGAGCAGCAGATGCTCGTGATCGCGCGCGCCCTGATGTCTCATCCGAAGCTGCTGCTGATGGATGAGCCCTCGCTGGGCCTGGCGCCGATCGTCGTGCAGGAGATCTTCGATATCATCCAGGAGATCAACAAGGACGGCGTGACGATCCTCCTGAACGAGCAGAACGCCAACATGGCGCTGGCGATCGCGGACCGCGCGTATGTCATAGAGACCGGAAACATTGTCCTGACCGGGACCGGCCAGGAGCTGCTGACCAACGACGAGGTCAGGAAGGCCTATCTCGGCGTCAATTAGAAAGAAAGAGAGACCTGCCTATGAGAGCGTTAGTTTATTATGATAAGGAGGATCTGAGGTACGAGGATATCCCGAAACCGCAGATCACGAAAGGAAATGACGTTCTGATCAAGGTCCACTATGCCGGCGTCTGCGGCTCGGAGCTTGCCCGCACCATCGGCAATTTCCCGCTCCCGCAGGAGCATCCGGTGCCCCACGGGCATGAGTTTGCCGGCGTCGTGGAGGCAGTGGGAGAGGACGTTAAGAGCGTTCAGCCCGGGGACCGCGTCGCGGTCGCTCCCAGGACGGTCTGCGGCGTCTGCGACGACTGCCTGAACAACAGGGTCGGACAGTGCAAAAACACGCGCGGGTTCATCGGCGTGAAGCTGCCCGGCGGCTGGGCGGACTACTGCATGGTGGATGAGGTGAACGTGGTGAAGCTTCCGGAGGGGACGCCCACATGGAAGGGAGCCTTCCTGGAGCCGCTGACGGTCGCCGTCCACGGCGTGCAGATCGGCGAATATGTGCGCGGAAAGAGCGTGGCAGTCATGGGCTGCGGGACCATCGGAGCCCTGACGCTCCAGGTCGCGAAGCACTACGGGGCGACCCTCCTTACCGCGTTCGATATCGGAAAAGAGAGACTGGAGCTGGCGAAGGAGCTGGGCGCAGACTACGCGGTGGACACCGCGGGAGACTGGGAGAAGGAAGCGGATAAGATCACAGACGGGAAGATGTACGACTACGTCTTTGAGACCGGCGGCGTTCCCTTTACCGAGAAGGCGGCCATCACCCTGACAACGCCCCACGGGACGCTCGTATATATCGGGACCCCGTTTACAGACATCAGCTTTACGCCCGCCGAGTTCGAGCAGATCAACCGCAAGGAGATCTGGATCCGCGGAGCCTGGCAGTCGTATTCGACGCCGTTCCCCGGCAAAGAATGGCCAGAGGGGGCGGAAATGCTGCGCAGCGGTGAGGTAAAAGTGGACGGACTGATCGACCGGATCATCCCGATCGAAGACATCTGGAACGCGCTGGAAGACGCGAGAGACAAGAAGATCCACGGCAAGATCATGATGAAGATCGCCGACGACGCGGATCCGCTTCCCGCAAACCTGCAGGCCCTCCAGATGACAGGCAGAAGATAGAAGTCCCGGCGGATCTGCGGTCTTTATTTGTCCCGGCAAACCATGTATAATTGATGACAGTATGACAGGGCATAAGCCCTTGCTGTAACAGATCAGTTTCAAACATGAGGTAACGGGATGAGCATACTCTACATCATCAGCAGCAACGCACAGCACAGAGAGATCCTGGAGGGGCATGCGGACTGGAGGCAGCTGCATTTTACTTCGATCCGCCATTATGAATCGCTTCGCCATATCCCGCGCGGCAAGTCCGCCAATGAGTCCCTGCTCATCCTGCTGGATACGGAAAGGATCGATGCGGAGGACTGCCGGATCCTTAAGGAGATCCGCAGGCGGGACGCCATTGCCCAGATCATCCTGTTTTCCGACACGACGGATTACGAGACGCTCTCGAACGCGCTGGACCTGCGTGTCCTTGCGCTGATCTCGTGGAAGGATTTTTCACAGAAAAAGTTTGCCGACACGCTGGGGAACTTTCTGGGAGAGATCGACGAGCGCGTGCACCAGGAGGGCATCGTGAAGCGCCAGCTTCTGCGCGATATTCTCAAGGGCAAGAAGCCGACGAGTGAAGACGTCTACCGGTATTTCGGGATCGACGACGCCTACGCTTCCTATGTTGCCTTCTATATCCGCAGGGACGAGCCGGTCCGGATCGTCTCGCAGTATGAACGGAGCAGAGAGTACTACGCGGTCAACTGGCACGGAAATCCCTTCCAGAATGACCTGGAGTACATTGCGACCGTCGATCTCTTCATGAACAGCTGGTGCATGCTGCTGCGCGTCAAGAGACTTCCGAGCACCATGAACCTTTTCAACCTGTGCTGGAAGACGGCGTCCATGCTGCAGCAGAGCTTCAATGTGCAGGTGGACGACACGGTCTCCATCGCCTTCTCGGATATCTTCCAGGGGTTCGATAACCTCACGGGACAGGTGGAAATGCTCCAGCAGATCCTGGATCTGCAGAACTACAACGGCCGCGCCCGCATCGCCTCATACCGCGATCCGCTGCCGGTCTTCACGGACCCGCAGGAGTTTATGAACATCTGGAGACCGCGCCTGTCACAGTCTCTCTATGAGAACAACGCGGACGGCGCCTGCGACAACATTGAGAGGCTGTTCACACAGCTCAAGCAGAGCCAGTATGCCCGCGCGAACTGCCTGGAGGCTGTCTGCAGACAGCTGGTGGAGGACATCGACAACTTCTGCAGAAGCTACGCGATACCGACCATCGAAGAGATGAGCCTGAGCAGCGGAGGGCGCCCGCCCTGCTATAAGCTGCAGGATGTCATAGGGACCTTTAAGCTCATCGTCCGCCGCGTGCTCTCCATGATGGAAGAGAACAGCATCGAGTCCGCGGACAACGACAAGATCAACGAGATCATCAAGTACGTCGAAAACAACTGCGAGACCGCCACGGTCGCTACGGTCGCCGAGCACTTCCGCATGAGCGCCGACTACCTCAGCCACTATTTCAAGAGCAAGACCGGACGGAACCTCAGCACGCTGATCACGGAGAAGAAGGTGAACCGGGCCAAGGGCCTTCTGCGGCAGGGGAAATACAAGATCAAGGAAGTCGCCGAAATGGTCGGCTTCAACTCCAGCCAGTATTTCAGCACCGTCTTCGTCAAAGTGGTGGGGATGAACCCGAAAGAATATATCGAGAGCCAGAAGCAGTAAGAAAAGGTCAACATAAAAGCAGGGGCACCGGATTTTCATCCGGTGCCCCCGCTTTATCTAATTGTGCTTAGGTGTTTTTATGCCGCTTAAGGTTTTCCGTTTTTATAAAGAGCATTCAGACGGTCTGATCACTCTTCATGAGCCTCTTCATACAGGGACTCGAAGTTCTCCTGGCAGTAATCCGCGATGTCTTCGTCGGACTCGCCGTCCAGAAGCCTTGCAGCGCCGTCGGACATGATGTTCCACATACCGTTCGGGAGATACTTTCTGTCGAACATGTTGTCGAAGTAGATGTTGTCTTCGCCGTATGCTTCGCAGAATTCCTGATAGAACTGGTTGATGACGGAAGTATCGTTCATGCTCTTAAGTCCTGCGGAACCGCCGTCGAAAGCGATGATCTTTTCAGCGTTCTCGGGCTGTGCAAGCCATGCAAGGAATGCCTTTGCCTCATCAAGATGCGGGCTGTCTTTCCAGGCACCGACCATGGAACCTTCACCAACTGCGCAGCTCATCGGGCCGCCTTCTTCAACTGCCGGATACGGGATCAGGCCGAGGTTTGCATCGGGATTGTAGCCAAGGGCTGCACCGATGTTGGTGGAAGTACGGGACAGGAATGCGCCTTCGCCGGCACCGAGCATCTGCTGCTGGCCAACCGTGTCGAGGGTCATGAAGTCCGGATTGTAGATGTCTTCATCACGCCATTTGGTCATCATATCGAAGATCGGGGTCCAGGCTTCGGAAAGATCGACCGTGCCATCGAGGAATTTCTCGAGCTGGTCATGCATCGGAGCTTCTTCAGAACCGAACTCGGTAAGGCTGATGGAGTTCAGCAGGCCGCCGGCATTGCCGGAGTCTTTTGCTGCCATGATGACGGGATTGTAACCTGCTTCTCTGATCTTAAGGCAGGCAGCCTCGAAATCATCCCAGGTGTAAAGGGTCTTCCAGTCAACGCCTGCAGCATCAAGGACGTCGCGGTTGAAGCAGATGCAGGAAAGAGCGATGGACAGCGGAAGTACATAGAAGTCGCCGTCTTCGCCGGAGATAACGCCGCGTGCTGCATCGTTTACATCATCGGCCCAGGGCTCGCCGCTCAGATCTGCGAGGTAAGCGCTGTAACGGATGAGGGACCAGCCGTGTGTGAACCAGAGATCCGGCAGGCTGTTGGTGGACATCCTGATCTTCATCTGGGTCTCATAGTCTTCACCGGGAGCAATGACGTTGAACTTAACGCCCGTCTGTGCGGTGTAGTCATCCAGGATCGCCTGGAAGGCATCCAGCTGATCCTCCGTCCAGGTGACTTCGATCTCAAGGGTGACATCGCTCTCAGCATGAGCGAAGATGGCCATTGAGAATACCATTGCCAGTGTCAGGATAACTGCAATACTTTTCCTCAAAGTTTTCATTTGCAATTCCTCTCCTTTCGGTAAAAATTGTTTACAGGATTCCTTTCTGACAGCATGATACTATACGGATTGCACAATTAGATGTATAAAAATCTGTTTTTTGTAGAACTTTCGTACACATTCCGTCGAAATCTTATCAGAGCATCTCGACGCGGATAACGTTGTTGTCCCACAGGGCGAAGACCCCGTGCCGCACCTCGTCGCCGGTCCTCCAGACCTCCGGAACGTAATTGCCGTCCGGGTCGAAATGGCCTTCCGTGACGCTGATAAATTCCGCGTTGTCCCCGAAGGTCTTCGCGCAGGCGTACGTCGCGGAGAGGGATCCGTCCGGGTCGTCCTTCGGATAGAAGAAGACCCTGAAGTTCTGCCCGGTGATGTAGAAGACTTTTTCGCTCTCCTGGATGAGGATCCCGCGCTGCGACTCGGAGTAGGTGCCGAAGGTCTCTTCCCTGCAGTACTCCTTGTGTCTGAAGTCCATGCGGAAGTACTTGTCCAGGGTGCCGGTGAAGCTGACGTAAGCCCGGTAAGGCCCGTCAAGATCCTCGATCAGCTGATCCTCCTCCACGCTCTGGCGCATGATGGTGTGCATCCTGTCCGTGCCGGAATAGGTGCAGAGCACCGGCTCCAGCTGGCGGAGCATGTGGAAGGAATGCATCATGCACTCGCCCTCATCCTTCGTCAGCGCCTGCTGATCGTCCGTCAGGAGGCTCTCGCCGCCGAAGACGTGGTGGCCGATGGTCCCCCAGGTGCCGACCGTCTCCAGCATCATCTTTGCGCTCAGGTTCGTCCTTCCGCTCTCCGGAATGTAGAGCGCGAACTCATCGCGCTTCTTCCAGTACGGCTCCAGGACCGCGCGGTACAGCGACGGATCCGGGAGATAGACGTCCGGCGCGATGGTGTCGAGATCGGCGCACACCGCGTAGTAGATGTCGAGGTTGCGGGGCTGCGGCGTGCCTGCCGGCCAGTCTACGCCGGCCATGCCGCGCCCGGTCGAAAGCCAGGCGTTCGTGTAGTAGAAGGTGTCATAGATCTTCCTTGCCGCCGCCGCCATGCGGTTGATATAGTCCGCGACGCCGTATGCCGAGAGCCATTCCGCCCCGTTCGTTCCGAAGCTTTCGCTCCAGTTTCCCTTCTTTGCGCCGCAGCTTTGCCAAACCTTATTGAGGAGGCTGTCCGGCTCCTTTTCGCAGTAGTCGAAGAGGATCTCCGGGACCTTAGCGAGGAAGGCCTCGTTTCCGAAGGGGCAAAAATCGCGCCTTGTCCCCGAGTGGATCCCCGCCTCGTTCTGGATCTGCACGCCGATGACCGTGTTCTCCTCCGCGTCGTAGTCCCTTACGAACTCCATCATCCTGCAGAAGGCTCTGCAGTCCGCGTTAAAGTTCTCCGGGCAGAAGGGGGAGAGGTTCAGCGTCTTTTTCCCGTCATTTAAGAGGACGCGCTGAAAGCGCTCCGTATCTCTCTTGACCCAGGCCGGCGCGTACTCCATGCTTCCGTTCTTCCAGGTGCCGAACCAGAGGATGACGAGGCGCAGGTCATTTTCCCTGCAGGTGTCGATCAGGTTCTTTACGAGACCGTCGTTATAGTTTCCCTCCTCGCTCTCATAGAGCTCCCAGGGCACCGGTACCGCGACCGTGTTGGCCTCGAGCATTTTTGCGGCATTGCAGGTATAGTTCAGGAAGCCCGGCGTGCTGTTGTCGGAATTATGCGCCTGGACGCCGATGCTGAAAAACGGCTTTCCCTTTACGGTGAAAAACTTTTTTCTTTCCATATTCTTTTATTTGCGGACCTTGTCCTTTATGAACCCTGCGATCTGCTCCGGCTTTAATCCGCCCGCTTCGATGAGCTGTCCGTAGGTGCCGGACTGGATGTACTGGAGCGATCCGTCTTCGCGCTTAAAGTTGATCTTGTAAATGTGGCTCATATCACACGCTGTGCCCGTATCGACCAGGAAGCGTCCGAAGCGGTCCGCGATCAGACCGTTGTTCTGCTCCGCGAAGAGGACCGGGATATCGGCTGCGGCGAGCTCTTTGTAGGCACCGCGGTCTTCCGACGGGAAGTCGAGCACCGCGATCTCAATGCCTTCCGCCGCCAGGATCTCGGCAGCCTTCAGGGCTTCCGCGACGCCATGGCCGCTGGTCGCGAGGATGAGGGCGGGAGCCTCCGGTTTGCGTACGTAGTATGCCTTGCCGTACTCAAAGACGAAGTCCTCCGGATAGATGGGCGTGATGCCCGTCTTCATCGTGCGCAGATAGACCAGGCCTTTGTTTCCTTCGGCGATCCACCTGAGGACAGCCTGCAGAAGCTGCGGACAGGAGGTGTCGATCACCTTGTAGCTGCCGAGCTGGTCCACGATGTGGCCGTCGTCGTTGCCCATGTGGGTCGCGCCGTTCGTCGCGGTCTCCAGGTTTCCGGAGGTCGCCAGGAAGGTGATATCGAGGTTGTGGCCTTCCGCCAGCCAGCTGTCGGCGATCGCCTCCTCGCGCTCCTGGTAGCTGACGCCGATGCGGCGCAGCGCCCGCTCGTCAAAGAACGGCGGGAAGGTGCTCGTAAAGACGTTCGCGCCCTCGGATGCCAGCGCTTCCGCGATGCACATCATCAGGCATTCCGCGATGCCGACGTTCAGGGCGTGGTCGCGGTCCGCGACCATCGCGCCTTCAAAGAGGCCGCTCGCGTTGGACAGGTCGCTGTCGATCGTGTAGAGGCGGTCATCCTGCGCGAAGGCGCTCATCGCGTTCTTCGCGATCTCGTAGGTCGTATACTTCTTATCGCGCTCAAGCTTTGTGAGGACAGCTTCGTCATAGACGAGCTTCTTGTCTCTCGGCGCCGCTTTCTTCGGAAGAGAGTGAAGCACTCTGCGCTCGGCGTCTGCGACCTTTCCGTCCGCGCCCCTGCGGATGACAAGGCCCACCTTTTCGGCCTGCGCATCGAGCTCGGCGGCATCAAAGACGTTTAAGGCATCCAGGAACTTTCTGCGCTGCGAAAGCTGTTTTTTCTTCTCGAGGGAAACGTCCGTTTCCTTCATCACGGTCTTGTGGAGACCGGTGGAAGCGATGCTTCCGTCAAAGCCCTTCGAGCCGTTGATGATGATCACGGTGGGCTTTCCGTAGACCTCGTGGGAGGCGAAGCTGTCGATCGCCGTGATGATGCTCTCCATCTCGTCGGCGTAGGCTTCGATCACGTTGTAGCCATATCCCTCAAAGATGCTGTGCATGTTGTCGAGGCTCACGGAAAGATATTTGTGGGTATCGGACTGGCCGTTGTTCTTATCGACGATGAGGCAGAGGTTGGAGAGCTTGCGGTCTGCCGCCAGCATCACGCCTTCCCAGTTGGAGCCTTCCTGCAGCTCGCCGTCGCCGACCATGCAGTAGACCTTCCTGTTTCCTGCCGCCTTCCGCGCCAGCGCGTATCCGCAGGCGATGGAAGTGCCGTGTCCCAGAGGACCTGTCGCTACGGCAACACCCGGGATGACAGGACCCGGATGGCCCTTTACCAGCGCGCCGTATCCGCGGGTGCCGATGAGCGCGTCCTGCGGGATGTAGCCGAAGTCAGCGTAGACTGCGGCGAGGGCCGCTACCGCGTGGCCCTTGCTCAGGACGAACACATCCTGGTCGGGATCGGTCGGATCCTCCACGTTGAAGCTTGCCGATCCGCCGTAGTACAGCGCCGTCAGACCCGGGATCGCCGAGTAGGCGCCGCCCACATGGAGCCCGCGGTCGATGGACGTATCAGCCTCGAGAATGCAGTCAAGGCGGAAATCCACTTCCTTGATGCGCAGAAGCGAGGCAAGCATATGTGTATTTTTCACTTCCCTGATGGGCAGAAGCGAAGCAAGCATATGTGTATTTTTCATTTGTTCTCCTTCCGCTTAATTTACTGATAGAGGCCGAGGACTTTCGTCTTCAGCTCGCTTTCCGGTGCGGATTCTACGACTTCCCTGATCCCCGGGAAGTTCAGCGCGTTCTTCAGCGTCATCTGGTCCATGACGTCCAGAATCTCGGCCATCGGCCTGTGGGACGCGATGGAAAGCGCCTCGAAGCGCTTGCGCGCGGAGACCTGGATCTCGGCCCTTGCGGGCGGATAGCCCTTGCCGAAATCATCGCAGAAGATGTTCTCAAGGATCATCCGGATGTTCACGTCACCGCCGATTCCGCCGTAGCCCTTGTTCAGCGGGAGAGAGATGCAGTTGCCCGCATTGACTCTCGCGAAGAGGAAAGCCTCCGGGGGATCCATCAGGAGTCCGCAGGAGGTCCCCGGGTACTGGAGGACGGCGTTCATGTATCCCTGACCGGTCCCGCAGCCGCCGACGACAAAGTCGACTGCTTTCAGGTTCAGGAGAAGGGCGGAGAGAAAGGCTGTTTCCATGTAGGAAAGATCCGGCTCTCCCTCTTCATTCTTCATTCCGAGGTTCAGGACCTCGTCAAAACCGATGCTGTTTACGGCAGCCATGACATCTTTATTTCTGTGCTTCGTGCTTCCTTCATTGATCACTGCGACTCTCATGCTTTTCCCTCCGACATGCAAACTTTGATCCAGCCTTTGACAACTTCTTTGATCGCTTTCTGGGACTCGGGCATCAGATCCAGCGTGTGGATGCCGTCGCCGCGCTCCTGAAGCGTCTTATAAATAGTAACGACGTTCGTGTGATAGATGATCGTTCCGACGTTCATCTTGTTGATGCCGTTCGCGATGGCCCTGCGCACATCCTCCTCGGGGATGCCGGTGCCGCCGTGGAGCACGAGCGGAAGAGAAAGGGCCTCATTGACTTCGCGGAGACGGTCGAAATTGATCTCAGGCTTGCCCTGATAGAAGCCGTGCGCCGTGCCGACACCGACCGCCAGGAAGTCCACGCCGCTCTTCTCAACGAGCTCTACGGCGTCGGGGACCTGTACCAGGAAGTCACCGTTCGTGTACTGCGCTTCCTCGGTGTTGCCCTTGATCTTGCCGATCTCGCCTTCTACGAAGGTCCCGGTCTTATGCGCGTACTCGGCGACCGCCTTCGTGCAGGCGATGTTTTCCTCGAGGGAGAGCTTGGAACCGTCGATCATGACCGTGTCATATCCGGCGTCGACTGCTTCTTTGCAGAGCTCGACCGTTGTGGAGTGGTCCAGATGCAGGTAGACGGGAACGGAAGCGCGTGCCGCCATCGCCTTTTCCATGCCGGCGATCACTGCGGGGCTGTGCATGGAAGCGCACTTCATGTTGCTGGCGACGATGACCGGCGACTGCATTTCCTCAGCAGCGCTGATGATGGCCTCGAGATCCCAGATGTCCGAAAAGTTAAAGTGAGGGACTGCGTAGCCGCCCTTGTCGGCACGCTCAAATTGTTCCATGATCGTTAATTTTCCCATTTTTCAAACCTCCCTCGGCGATAATAGAAAATATATTTGGATACGTTGCTTTGTAAGTACATATTTGACCGGAGATCAGAGCAGGTATGCGCGGATCTCTTCTTCCGTCGGGGTGACGGGATCGGGCGTGACATTGCCGATATACTTGCAGGCCTCGTAGATGGCCGGCGCGTATTTCCCGTGGATGCCGACGCAGTGGTGGATATACGGTCCCTCCATGAGCCTGCGCTCCCAGAGCGGCCAGTTGTCGAACTCCGCCCACAGATAGGTGCCGAAGGTCTTCGGCCCGTCGACGCCGCGGCCTTCCCCGAAGAGCAGGGAATATTTTCCGCCGATGCCGTCGAAGCGGACGATCGTCAGGTCGCCGTGCTTAAGCTCCCACTGTCCGACAGCGGGGTTCTGGCGGTTGAAATGTCTGCCGACTGCCTTTGCGGGCTCCTTTGCCAGGACCTGCGGGAAGACGCCGCAGTGCCACAGAAGCTCCGCGTTGTCGTTCGAAGGATGGCGGATCGTAAGATCGGCCAGGAAGGTCCTCGCATCCGTGCGGCTCGCCGCAAGGGCGATCACGGAGGAGACGGCGCCGTGGATATCGGACTCGCAGATGACGGGGAGGCCTTCCCCGGTCAGCTCCGAGAATACGAAGCAGGGCGCGACGCCCGCCACGGTATCCATCGGCTTCCAGCACTGGGCCGCGATCGCGGAGAGCCCGTTCTTTTCGGCCCACAGGCGCAGCGTGATCTTGAGGTTCGCGAGGTTTGCCCAGGACTCATCCGGGAAATCGGTCTCCGGGAAGCGCCCCTTCAGGCTGGCGGCCTCTTTGTCCACGGCCTCTTTGTTCGTGTTCATGTTTTCGGTAAGGAGCCTGGAGAGATCCGTCATCGTGATCGGTACGAGCTCGATTCCGAACTGTTCCATCAGCTCTCTTTCGTTGACCTTTACGCTCCAGAAGATCTCCGGGCGGGTGCCGATCTGGCCGATGCGCAGATGGGTCATCGCCTTTACGACGGAGACGGCGCGCAGGAAGTTGTCAAATCCGCGGACGAATTCTTCGTCGTCCATGGTGCAGTTCGTGATGTAGGTAAATTTCACGCCGAACTGCATCAGCACCTTGGTCGTGGCGAACATGCCGCACTGGGTATCCCTGAGGCGGTCGCCGTTCTCATCCGGGGAGTCGTCCCTGGGGCCCCAGATCAGGACCGGCTTGCCGACGGCGCGGCAGAGCTTCGCGACGGCTTCCTCACTGCCGAAATTGCAGTGCGGGACAAACACGCAGTCGACCTTTTCATCGATGAAGAGCTTTGCGGCCTTTTCGGCGTCCGCGACGTCATAGAGGAGGCCCTCGCTGTTGATGCTGTCAAGATTTACGATCTCGATATCATCATACCCGTGGAGTTTTTTCTCGATCTCGTTCTTTACGCGGAAAGCCTCGTCCTTGTTGAAAGCCTTCGGTGTGCAGAGTACGCGGCGCGTGGGCGCAAATCCAATTTTGATCGTTTTTGTAATCATTTCAGCAGTCCTTTCACTCGTTTTCCATCCGCTGTCTGAGACAGGATCTTCAGAATGTGTTCGGGATATTCCTCGCGCGAGGTCGCCCCCAGCCTGGTCACCGCGAGCGCTCCCGCGGCGGAGGCGTAGACGGCGCTGTCCGCGAAGGACAGTCCCGAAAGAAGCCCGTGTATCAGGCCGGCCATAAAGTTGTCGCCGGCGCCTGTGGTGTCGATCACCTCGGTTGAGAACGACGGGATCTTTCCCCGGAAATCATCATCATAGACGTAGCAGCCGTTGCCGCCCAGCTTGATCCCCACGTGGGCAGCGCCGCGGTCCGCGAAGAACCGCGCGATATCCTCCACGTTGGAGCAGCCGGAGAGGGCAACCGCCTCGTCATAGCTCGGGAAGAAATAGTCCGTATACTCAAGGAGATCGTGGATCCCCGCGAGGCCGATATGAAAAGCATCGTATTTTGTATCGCAGACCGTGGTCTTTCCCGCCTTCTTCGCCGCCTTAAAGAGGTCGACGCTGGCCGTCTGGTCGAAGGAAGGAAGGGCGAAGAGCCCGCCGATACTGATGATCTGTGCCTGCTCCGCGATGGAAAGGTCAAAGTCCTCTTCACCGAAGCTGCGCAGGCAGCCCTTGAAGGTGCAGAAATTCCGCTGTCCGTCCGGATGCACAAGGATCACGCAGTTGCTGGAATTGACCTCCGGGTCCGTGCTGAGATAGGAGGTGTCGATCCCTCTCTCCTTTGCGGACTCCAGAAGCGTTTCCTTTACAGAATCGCTGCCGACCTTTGAGACCAGGGAGGTCCTGCGGCCGAGGGCCGCAAGAACGGAAGCCTGATTGTAAGCGTCCCCGCCGATATTCATCTCAATGTTCTCGACCTGTACCGTATCACCGCGGTCGAAGACCTTCGGAACCGGCCGTACTATGATATTGCCAAGCGCGAGCCCGACACAGAGGACATCGAACGTTGTAGCCATTTTCCTCTTTTAACGCTCCTTTCCGTGCGGGCGGTCACTTGACGGCACTGTCAAGGGAACCTTTGATGAAGTACTTGTTCAGGCAGATGTACAGGACGATGATCGGCAGCATGCCCAGCAGACAGCAGGCCGCGGCGCCCTGAAGGTTCGTGTTGTTCTCCGAGAAGAACTGCTTGACGACAAGGACGATCGTATACTTATCCACCGTCTGCATGATGTACATCGGATACAGATAATCGTTCCATGCGTTGACGCCCTTCATGATGACGACCGTCACCGTTACCGGCCGCAGCTGCGGAAGGATGATCCACAGGAAGCACTGGAAGCGGTTCGCGCCGTCGATCCGGGCCGCGTCGTCAAGGGCCTCGGGGATGGCAATGATAAAGTTATAATACAGGTAGACCGACATCGGCAGACCGAAGGCGGCCGTGACGAAGATCAGCGCCCAGTAGGAGTTGATGCCGTGGATCTTTGCGAGGATCGAGTAGACACCGGCAAGGATGGTGACGGCGGGGACCATCATGACGCCCAGTACCATGGAGCGGATGAAGGCGTTCAGCTTCGTCCTGTTGCGGGCGAGCGCGTAGGCTGCGAGACATCCCGCGAAGACCTCGATGCAGATGACCGAGACGACGATGATGATCGTGTTCTTGTAAGCGTTCAGAAGACCGCTGTTCTGAATGACGCTCTTATAGTTCCCCAGATAGAAATAAGTGGGCCAGGTAAGTCTGGAAGCAAGGTCCGTCGGCTCCTTGAAGGACATCTCGATCAGAACATACAGCGGCATCATCGTGACGAAGATGATCAGCGCAGCGACGATATATTTCCACCAGTTCGCTTTTACGTATTTCTTCGGGCTTTCTTTCGGCGGCGCCACGTAGTTCTCACCGCTGTAAGCCATAGCTGCTTCACGTTTGCTCATCAGTATTCAACCTCCTTGCTCTCCAGGAACTTGTTAGTGGCCAGCGAGACGATCATTATGAACGCAAACATGAATACCCCGATGGCAGATGCAAACCCCGCTTTCTCACTCCTGAAATAGACGTAGGAGATGTAGGTGGAAAGTGAATGCGTCTTCTGCGCGGGACCGGCGTTCGTCAGAGCGATAATGATATCATTCAGCTTTAAGGAGCCGATCAGGTTGATGACGACGGCGGAAGTGATCGACGGGATCAGCAGCGGGAGCGTGATCTTCCAGAAGATCTTGCCCTTGGTCGCGCCGTCGATCCTGGCCGCTTCATTGTAGACGTCCGGGATGCTCTGCAGGCCGGCCAGATACAGGACCATGGAATTACCGCAGTACTGGATACTGTTGACGATGGTGATGATGATCCTTGCCCTGCCGGCGTCCGCCAGCCAGTCGACCGGCGCCCTTCCGAACCATGCGAAGACCTCGTTCAGGATACCGCCGTTGTACTGCAGGAAGTAGTACATGATGTAGCCCATGATCAGGTTCGCGATCATGATCGGCATGTAGATCATGGTACGGACCAGCGTGTGACCCTTGAACCTTGTATCCACGAACAGCGCGGCCGCGAGGCCGAGGATGTTCTGGAAGATCGCGCAGCCGAAGCCGTACAGCAGGGTATTGAGGAAAGCGATCCTCAGGTACTTATCCCCCGGCAGGTTCTTGTAGTTGTTGAACCAGATGAACTTCATGTTCTGCGAATATCCGTTCCACTTGAAGAACGAAAGCCTGAAGCCGTTCAGCAGCGGAACGAGGATAAAGAAGATCATGATCACCAGCGCCGGCAGATAAAACACGTTGATAGAGTTCTGTTTCAGCCATTTCTTTGTTTTACTCATTAGCACATACCTTCCTTACAGAAAATTCCCCCAAGTTATAGAATTCTGTTTTGCTAGATACATAATAAACAAAAGCCGGCGAAAAATCCGTTCATTATTTTGCGAAATTTACAAATATCTGTTTCCGGTTTTAAACTTTCGCCATTTTCGGCCTTCTGTTTTTAATCTTTCTTTAATCCGGGATTCAGGACTCTTTTATTCTGCGGAGTTATTCTTTTTCTGCGCCCGGAGGAAGGGGAGAAAGATCTCCGGCGGCCGGCGCGGAACCTTAATGCATATACCCGGTGCGATCCGGGTCTTAAAAAGAAGGAGGATATGATGGACAGATTTGAACAGATCGAGATGCTGAGGCAGCGCGCGGATGTTTCCTATGAGGAAGCGAGGGATGTGCTCGAGGCGGCCGGCGGCGACCTGCTGGAAGCGATCGTGCTTCTGGAAAAGCAGGGGAAGATCCGCAAAAATGCGGAGGCCGGCACAGATCCGCAGGCGGCAGGGGCAGAGCAGCCCGGATGCAGAGCGCCGGGAAACGGCGGGAGCGCCGGAAAAGCGGAGAAGAAGAGGCACGAGAAGAGCGCGTTCGGCAGGGCGGTCTCGTCGGTGGGGAACTTCCTCGCGCATACTTCCTTCCATATTAAACACAAAGGAACGGAACTCTTTATGATGCCGTCCTGGACGTTCGCCGTGCTGATGCTTTTCTTCTGGCATACGCTTGTCCCGGTGATGGTGATCGCGCTGTTCTTCGGCGTCCGGTATTCCTTTGACGGAAGCGAGGATACGGAGGCGGCCAATGGCATCCTGGAAAAGGCCGGAAGCTTCGCCGACGGCGTAGAGAGCAGCTTCGCGAAGAAGGAAGCGGAGCGCGCGGCGCAGACGGCCCCGGCGCAGACGGCCCCGGCGCAGACCGCAGAGACGGCCACGGCGCAGACGGCTACGGCGCAGACAGCAGCAGCGCAGCCCGCAGCAGCGCAGCCCGCAGCAGCGCAGCCCGCAGAGACCGCATCCGCGCAGACCGCGGAAGCCGCAGC
>CAJOLD010000026.1 GCA_905235435.1 uncultured Lachnospiraceae bacterium | reverse complement strand
GGCTGCAGCAAGAACATTCTCGGCATTTTCAAGGTTACCGGGTTTGATTCGTTTTTGACCATAGAATGATCTGAGGAAAGCAAGGATGGCGGAGAATACCGAAAAAAAGGAAAAAAGAAAAGTGGTCGGGCCGTTTCGGAATTTCGGATGGAAGAGGGACCTGTGCTATATGGTCATAGGTGCCCTTATCATGCTGCTCATGAATTTTCTGCTTCCGAAGGTATACAACAACAAAGTCCTTGAAGGTTTTGACCTGTCGATGGCGATCACACCGCTGATCGGCTTTTCACTGGGTATCTGGGGCGTCCTCGGATACCTTATGGGCGATGCCCTCATGTGGTTCGTCCTGATCCTTCAGTTTGAGCCCGCCAGTATGGATATTGTACTGTGGGCCGCCGGGAGCGACCTCGTCTCCATGCTGGTATACAGCCTGGTGCCGGCCATCCTGTGGTACGCGATCAAACTCCCCGGGGAGAAGAGCGTAAAGTTCCCGAGGATGGATACTTCCGCGCATGTGCTGAAATACTACCTGATCATGCTGGCGTCCGTTGCGCTCTACATCGCGGCCTCCGCCGCTGTCATCTATTACGGAGCAGATATATCTGTCGTGGACTGGGCCGCTATGTTCACCCGGTATCTGGACGTGGTGCTGGTCGTCGGCATCTTGCTTATCATCATCCTGTCAGCAGCCCATCACCGATCGGTAACGATCAACGAGCGGCTGGTCCTGGCGTTCCTGTTTGTCGGCGTGATCGCTTCACTGATCGCGGGATTCATCATATACCGGGTCGTGTACCGGTTCGATCCGGCCTTGTTTAAAGACTATTTTGCGATCACGGATATGTTTCAGTTGGACGAATCCGCGCAGAAGGTCATCGACAGGTACATGGGCTTCTGGAACATGTTCTATATTGTCGCGGCCCTCATGCTGAACATCCTTCTGATCGTCGAAATGCTGTTTATGCGCAGCATAGAGAAGAAAGTCACAAAGCCCATCCTTCATCTGACAGATGTTCTGGCAGAGTATACGGAGCAGGAGGAAAAGACGGAGGCTTCCCGTATGGTCGCCGAAAGGAGCGCACCGTATATGACCGGATACGGCGAGGTCAGCAAACTCACAAAGACCTGCGTCACTATGGTCGATGAGATCGAAAACTATACAGAAAATCTGCAGCAGGTGACTTCGGAGAGAGAGAGGATCGGCGCCGAGCTGGATGTCGCGTCAAAGATCCAGAAGGATATGCTTCCGAACATCTTCCCGCCATTCCCCGACCGCAGGGAGATCGAACTGTATGCCGGGGCAACGCCGGCGAAGGAAGTCGGCGGTGATTTCTATGATTTCTATATGATCGACCATGATCATCTTGTCCTGACCATTGCGGACGTATCCGGGAAGGGCGTCCCGGCGTCCCTGTTTATGGTCATTTCAAAGACGCTGCTGAAGAATCATGCGCAGTCGAGCACATCGCCCAGAGAGATTCTCAGCTTTGTCAACCACCAGCTCGTCCAGAACAACGAGTCGCATATGTTCTGCACTGTGTGGCTGGGCATTCTCGACCTTAAGTCAGGCCGCCTCACAGCCTCCAACGCGGGGCATGAGTATCCGCTGATCAAAAGAGCTGCGGGAGGGTTTGAGCTGTTTCAGGATAAGCACGGCCTGCCGCTCGGGATCCGTGACGGCGTCCGCTATGATGAATACGAGGTGACGCTTGGTCCCGGAGACTGGATATTCCAGTACACGGACGGCGTGACGGAGGCGACGAACGCGGAGGAAGAACTGTTCGGAACGGAGCGGCTGCTCGAGGCGCTGAGGAGTTTACGGCCGGCTTCCCCGGAGGAAGTGATCGACGAAGTGAACCGCTCGATCGGGGAGTTCGTTCAGGACGCGCCGCAGTTTGATGATATTACGATGCTCTGTCTTGAGTACAGGGGAGGTGATCCGGTGCAGGACAAGAAACAGGCAGTACTGAAGGTCCCGGCAAAGGTCGAACACCTTGGGGAAGTCACGGAGTTTGTTGAACAGGAGCTGGAAAAGACGGAATGTCCGCCGGATATCCTCTTTGCCATGACGCTTTCGGTGGAGGAGATCTTTGTCAACATCGCGAGCTATGCCTATGAGGGCAGAGAGCCCGGAGACGCATGGATCACCTTTGCATATGATGAAGCAGAGAAGGAAGCGGAACTTGTCTTTACGGACAACGGCATCCCCTTCGATCCGACGGCCATGCCTGAACCGGACATCAGCAAGAAGGCCTCGGAAAGGCCGATCGGAGGACTGGGCATCCACATCGTAAAGAATACGATGGACAGTGTAGCATATGAATATACCGGCGGTCAGAACATACTGACCATCCGGAAAAAGTATACGGAAGAGGCAGAATAACAGAGGATGGAAAAACCAAAGAGAAAGGTCTCGCTTCGCACAAAACTGAATATCCTGATCATAGGGATCATTCTGACGGTCGCCGCGGGCCTTATCTGGATCACCTATTCCGCCTACTGTGAAAAAGTGGAGGAGGACTGCAAGGACCGCCTGACGCACGCGGTCGAGGCCGGCCTGAGGACCTTCTCGGTCGAAGAGCTTGACTATTTCTGGAGCTATATCTCTTCAGATGAGTATCAGGCTCTGCGGGAGGAGGCAGTGCAGACAGGCAACGCGCAGATGCTGATCAACTGGATGAAGACCAAACCTTCCTATCTGAGCGGTGTCCTTGCCGAAGGCTTAAGCGTCGTGACGCTGTATGAAGACTATCAGTCTTTCATGCAGGCCCTCGATACGGTCCAGGGGTCTTTCCGCATGAAAGCGGTCTACCTGCAGAAAGACGTCAATGGCGTCACCTATAATCTGGCGGACCCGGATGAGTCCATTCTGTATGTGGGATCCATAGAGGCCCCGATCGACGTCTTTGTGGGCTATGAGGACAATGTGGATATCCCTCCGCTCATCTATCATTCGCAGTTCGGATGGCTGTGCACGGCTGTCGGGCGGATCGGCGGAGAGGGGGAGGACGCCCCCGCGTTTACGGTCGGAGGGGATCTCGATATGACAGGAGTCCTCGCGCAGCAGCATGCGTTTCTTATGACAAACGCGCTGGCCGTACTCATTCTGCTCCTTTGCGCGATCATACTCAGCTGGCATATCTTAAACCGCATCGTCGTCCGGCGGCTGAAGCTCCTCGCCAATGCCGCCGGAAGCTTTGCGAACGAGGAGAGAGCGCTCACATCCGAGGACGTCGTGTCTCTGGATATCCGTTCCCGCGACGAGATCGGAGACCTCTATGAGGACATCAAGTCCATGGAGGAACGTATCGTTTCCAACACGGACAGACTGGTGCAGGCAGCCTCGCTGCAGGAGCGCACGAGCACGGAGCTTCGCACCGCCGCGATGATACAAAGCGGCGCTCTCCCCGACAGCAGCCTGCCGGAGTTCAGCGACAGACAGGAATTTGCCCTCTGCTCCTCCATGACGCCCGCGAAGGAAGTCGGCGGAGATTTTTACGATCATTTCTTTGTGGATGATACCCACCTGGCGCTCGTCATCGCGGACGTTTCCGACAAGGGCGTTCCGGCTGCGCTGTTCATGATGTTCTCAAAGATTCTCATCAGCGAGCGCGCGCTGGCGGGCAAAACGCCGGCAGAGATCCTGACGGACGTCAATGAGCGGGTGTTCCTGGAGAATAAGGCTGACATGTTCGTGACTGTCTGGATGGGCATCCTTGACCTTGAGACCGGCGTGATGGCATGCTGCAATGCCGGGCATGAGTATCCGTTCGTCCGCAGCGCCGGCGGCGGGTTCACGCTTATGAAGGACACGCACGGGATCGCGGTCGGTGTGATGAGGGGCGTTCAGTATAAGGGGTATGAACTTCAGATGCATCCCGGCGACGCCGTCTTTGTCTATACAGACGGGGCCACGGACGCGAATAATGAGGATGGGGAATTCTTCGGATCGCAGAGACTTCTGGAAACACTGAACGGGACCCGCAGCGCGGATCCCGCACAGATCATAGAAAATATCGGAAACGAACTGAACTCCTTTATGGGAGATGCGGAGCAGTTCGATGATGTGACCATGCTCTGCATTGAATACAGGGGAAAAGCGAAGTGACCCCGGTCACCGCTTGTCCTTGTCGACAAACTCCAGCAGGATGGTCGCAAGTGCCGCAAAGATGAAGGTAAGCAGCAGCAGCCGCGCCCAGTACTGGGCAACGTTCATCTGTGAATATTCAAATTTCGGATTATAGTTGGTCTTGCCGATCTGGACCGTCAGGAGATCATGCAGCTTATCCTCTCCGATGATGTCTATGAGGTCCTGGCCGGTAGTGGAGAGCGTGAAGCTTTCGTCCATGATGGCCTGCACTTCAGGTGCCTCGGCGACCACGTCGATCAGCTCGCCGATCGTCATATCGTCCCTGCCCATATCATCTGCCGCGGCAGAGACAGCGGCTGTGACGGCCGCCTCCGCGGCCGGGTCATCCGCGTCGATGAGGTCATTCGCGAACCCGTCGCGGAGCCATTTGACCGGAGCGAGATCGGTTATCTTTGTTTTCCGCATCTCCGCCACCGGTGTTATTCTTTCATCCTGCAGTACATTGAACATATCCTGCGTAGTGACCGTGACCGTAAAGTCACGGTTTTTTGTTTTGACAAGCTGCTTCCATATCGTTTCCACAGGCTGTGAATTATAGTCGGAAAGAGAGGCGATCAGGTCAAGGCCGGGCTCCGAGATCGTGAGAGGAGTAAACGCTTCCGCCCACTGCGGGAGCTCGAACATGCCGCCCGAGAACACCAGCTGGAAGATCAGCACAAAGGGCATGATGGTCATGGCCGTGGTCGTCGACTTGCAGAACGAAGAAAGAAACAGGGAGAGCATGTCCGCCGCATAGGTGATCAGGAAGATGGAGATCCCGAAATCGACCATCATCCAATGGGAGATCAGCCCGGGGACGGGATACCGCACGCCGACCAGCGCGGTCACGTACAGCGTGATGATCGCCTGCAGAAGGCAGATCAGCGCCTGGTAGATCATGTGGGCGACGATGTAGGAACTGATATGCATTCCCGAACGGTGTTCCCGCTTGATCACGTCGCGTTCGCGGCAGATGACCTGTATCGAGTTGAAGCAGCCGTTCCAGATGCACACCATGGAAAGCGCGAAAGCGCCCATGAGGGTGCCCTCCATACTGATGAAGAGCTTGGTACGGATCACGATGCCGACAAGACCGGCGATGAGCGCCGACATGGGGAGCACCTTCCAGTCGTTCTGATAAACAAACATCCGGATCAGCTTGCCCAGATAGATCGGGACCTGGGCGGCACGGCCCCGGTGGCGTATGTCCATGCGGGGCTTTTCGTTATTCATCGTATTCTCAGGCATTCTGCACCTCCGCATATCTCATAACGAATTCATCCGCCAGACCGTCCCCTCCCTCTTCGGGCGGATTGACAGCTTTGACGATCTCCTCCATTGTGCTGCGCCCGAAGAATTCGCGCGCCCCTTCGACACTTCCGTAATAGGCGAGCCGGCCGGTCCTGGCGCTGTCCTTCGCGAGGACGATCACGTCGTCGAACAGGTCGATGACACGGTCAGGCGTGTGGGTGATAACGATGACGATCTTGCCTTCATCGGCGATCTGGCGGAGATGCTCAAAGAGCTCCCGAGCCATAACGCCGTCAAGACCCGAATCCGGTTCATCCAGGATGAACAGGGAAGGATTGCTGAGAAACTCGATCGAAATGGAAAGACGCTTTTTCTGGCCGCCGGAGAGCTTATCCACCAGGCTGTTTTTGACCGGCGTAAGCCCCATGATCTCCATGACCTCCTCGACACGCTCCTTCCGCTGCTGCGGGGAAACGTCCTTCGGGAGCCGCAGCTTTGCCGCGTCCATCAGCGTATTGTAGACGGTATCCTTCCCGCGCATCATTTCGCTCTGCGGGACGAAGCCGACCTCGTACTGCATCCTTCTGTAATGCTTATACACATCTTCACGGTTGAGCAGGACCTCGGCATGCGCCTTTTCATATCCGTTGATGGCGTTCAGGTAGGTCGTCTTGCCGGCGCCGGAGCCGCCCAGCAGCAGGACCAGATGGCCCTGGGGGATGGCCATGTGGATATCGCGGAGCAGGACCTTCTTCTGGAAGAACTCCACGGTAGTGCGCTCCTCAAGGTTGACGGACAGTCCCTCGTCCATGACCGTGGAGGTCCCGTGGGACGCCAGTCTCGCCATCTCGGCGTTGATATCCTCGACCTCCCACTGAGGCTGGTATTTTTTGCTGAAGCCCCAGATCAACAGCGGGATAAAGTCGAAAAAGACCCACAGCCACATCCAGCGCTTGCGCACGTTGTAGACCTGGATGAGACCGCCGTAAATGCGGAGACTGTATCCGAATGAGGAGATCAGCATCGTGACCTGGATGACGCTGACGAGCAGGAGAATGGTCACATCATCCAGCCCTTTGTTGGCCAGCGGTTCCCACAATCCGCCGCCGAGGACAAGATTGATTCTCTGCAGCAAGAGGATCATGGCATACGGTCTGCCTTCCGGCTCCCGCATGGCGCAGCGGGACAGCTGATATTCGCGGGCGATGGGAATCAGCGCCCACCAGCTCTTCACGCCGGATTTTTTAAACATCTGCCACATGCCTAAAACGGAAAGGATCGAGAAGACGATATACACAATGCTTGTCGATCCGAAATACAGATTTGCGAAAAAATCCCAGGCGTCAAATCTGCCGTACATGATAAGACTTTCCATGGCCCCTCCTTTGTTGCGTATTTCTGTGTAAATTATCGCACATGCCCGCGAATTTTAAAACAAAAAAATTAAAATGTAGTACCATGAAAAAAAGGCCTGAGGGATCGGAGGGGAGGAAGGCAAAAATGAAGAGAAAAGGTTTGTTTATATGGATGGCGGCTGCCCGGAGTGGCTTCCCGGCGCGGTGTTTGCTTTGGCGGGGTACAGAAGAATAGTCGCGACTTGCTTTGATACCTTCCGGAAGCCGGTATTGAGTCGCGCGCGCACCGCGAGGCACAAGTGCCACACGCACCGCGCACGGAAGTGCCGCGGGACCAGGAAAAAATCAAAAAAACCAGGCCCTGCTTCTTCGTGCATGCACGAAGAAGCAGGGCCGGTTCTCTTTTAATTGCGAAAAGTCACTTCTGTATGCCAGGATCAGTCTTCCCCGCCCTGGCCGTAATCTTCGTAGTCATCCGGGTCGTTGTCGTAGTCGTACCAGTCATCGTCGTCCGTGTCTACACCATTGGCGGCGTCTCTCGCCGGGCAGATGTGGTTGCGGAATTCGTTGCCTTCGTGATACCACTGACCGCAGTATTCGCAGTAGGCCATTCCTTCGTGGGCATCGCCGCCTGCCGCTTCACGCGCATAAGCCGCGTCTCTTTCCGGGCAGATGTGGTTGCGGAACACATTGCCGGCCTCATACCACTGACCGCAGTATTCACAGTAAGCAAGCTCCTGGCCGGAAGGATTCTCGGGATCATCCGGATACGGAGAAGTCGGGGATACGAATGAAGAAGAAATATAGCCCGTCATGCTGTAATAACTTACCTGCAGCCAGCCGTAATCGGCTCCGTCCTTCTTGACCACACCGGTGACCTGGATCCCTTCTCCCCAGGAAAGGGTTCCGATCACGGAGTCGTCGGAAGAGTATCCGGAGCGGACATTCAGTGAATCAACAACTACATAGTAGAGCTGGTCCTTCGGCTCAATGGTGAAGCCCGAAGAAGCGGAAGACTGTGCGGCGTCGCCGGTAGCCTGTTTTTTGATCGCGGTCTTGGTGTCGAACTGCAGGATCCGGATGGTGCCGATCGCCTGAATGATATTCGCGATGCTGTCTCTGTTCTTTGCGGAGCCCTTTACGACAAAGACCTCATTGTCGTTGGAAAGGTATGCCTGGAAGACAGAACCATACTCGCCGTCCGCAACAGCAGGAGCCGGAAGCGACTCGCCGTTGCTCAGATGGTCGATCGTAATGATGTCTGTGCCGTTCGTGATCACGAACCAGTACTTCGCATCCTCCACGATCTTCCAGTTGTCGCCGGGCAGCTGGATGGAAAGCACACCGTCCTGCGTGGTGACCGTACTCGGTGCCGTGATAACAGGCGTTTCGGCGGCGGCTGCCGGAGCGGCTTCCGGAGCAGCTTCCTCAGCGAAAGCGGGCGCGGCAAAAAGCATTCCTGTACAAAGGATCAGAGCTAAAGTTTTTTTCATAATGGACCTCCCTTATTAAATAATCTGTCGGTTACCCCTGATTATATTGAAAGCATATAGCAAACCGCCTGTTTGTCAACCCACGTAATGGAGCCATCAGGCAAGCGCGATAGCGTGGAGCCATCAGGCAAGCGCGATGGCGTAGTATCCATACTGGCAGATCAGGCTCTCCTGCCAGTCGGCGGGCATGACGGTGACGCGGTAGTATTCATCGGTGCCGCAAAGCCCCAGGGAGTGCAGAACGTCGAAGGCGGGGACGTCGTCCGCAGCCGGTTTGTCGCCCTGGAAGTTTTCGAGCAGCTTTCGGAACTGGTAATAAAAGACTTTTCGTGAGGGGATGCCAACAACGACGTCGTTGATGGGCAGCCCCAGTGCCTTCTGCTTTGCCTGCTCGATCACGAACCCCCAGGTCACGGTCCCGCTCGGCTGGACCCGCAGGGCGGATTTGACGATGGGGATGTGGCTCATCCAGCTCTGCAGGATCTCGTAGATCCGCGGATCGTCCAGGAAATCCGTGCCGCTTGTGTGGGGCAGGAAGTACATGGGGTGGCTCCAGCGGATGCACCAGTCACTGTCGCGGGTGTTAAGGGGCTCCCGCCATTCCAGAAATTCCTCGTAGTCCCGGATCAGCGCTTCGTTGAACCGGCATTTCTGCCGCAGGGCCTCCACGTTTTTATCGAGCTGCCCGAACACGTCCTGCGTCTTCACGCTGTGATCCGTGATGATGGATTTGATCTCCCGCAGGGTCATTCCGTAGTTGCGGAGCCGGATACACTCCAGCAGGGTCACGGACGTGCTGAAGGGATAGTACCGGTAGCCGCTCTCGCTGCGCACGGCCGTGATCACTCCAAGCTCCTCGTAGTGCTTGAGCAAGTCGGGGGTTACCCCCATATATTTCGCATATTCGCCGATCTTATACTGCTTCATCACAAACACCCTCAGATATCGTAAAAATCATACATTACTCTTAAAAAGAGTATATTCTTTTTGTCCGCACGGCGCAAGATTTGCGCGCCGCGCACCCCCGCATCTTTTTACCTTCCGCCACATGACACGGCGGAAGCTCCCTGTTTTGGCGCATAGTCTTCCAGCCGGAAGTATTATGAGAGAATTTCCTTTTTCTGCTTGACCTGTGTCCTGCACTCAGCCTTAGAATAAAGATAGATTTAAGAGGGCCGCAGAGCTGCGGCATCTAAATCGAGACATCAGACGGTGAGCAGACCCATGGCAGACCGCTGCGGGCAGGAAAGACATCATGATTCAAGCATCGGCGGAAACCAAAAAGGCAGACATCCTGTAATACGCCCCCGGGGCGGATCTGCTAAGGCGGCTGACCGCAGGAAGACATAATTGGAAAGCCTCCATGAATCGGCGCAAAGCCGGTCATGGAGGCTTTTTCGTTCTTTGCGCGCGCGTTTACAGCGTGATGCTCACTTTGCCTGCGGCGTCCGCCGGCACGAAGGCCTCTTTGTCCCAGCCGCCGGGGGTGACGGTCAGGTCGATCACCGCACCGCGATAGCGGAGGCCTTCAAGGGTGAGGGTCTGTATATCCGCGATCCGCGCGGGATGGATGTGGATCCCGTCTTCGCTGATGTGCAGGCCCGCAAGGTCGAAGAGCAGCATGCGCAGATAGCCGGTCGCGCTCCAGGTCTGATGCGGCACGGATGCCCAGTCGGGCTTCATCGGGCCGTCGGTCTCCTGCGCGCCGCCGTAGGGCTCGCCGGTCTGCGGATGATAGATCTCGTAGAACTGACCGGAGCGCAGCGCGTTCCGGGTGAGGGTCTCAAGCTCGAAGGCTGACCGGTCCGGGCGAAGAGAGACGGCCGCGTCCGCAAAGAAGGCCTGGGCAAAGGGCCAGACGGTCCCGGAATGCCGGCCGATCCCGTAGGGCAGGTAGCGCTCGTAGGTGGGATACAGACAGCAGATGCCGTTCTCCGAGACCACGCAGTTTTCGAGGATCCGCGCCTTTTTTTCATCGTCCGCGATATCAAACAGGATGGCAAAGCTCTGCCCGAGGGCTTCCTGCCGGTCCTCCCGGCCTTTGGCATCCACGGCGTAATCGTAGATCCCCTTCTTCTCATCCCAGAACACTTCATTGATGCGCGCCTTCAGGGCTTCGTGCTTTTCGGCATAACGCGCGTCCCCGGTCATCACGTGGGCGAGGCGGTAACATTCCGCGTAGAGACAGTTGGTGGAGACGGTAAACAGCGGGATACCGTATCCCTTTGGCGCCCGCTCCTCGGGGGGCACGTGCTCCGGCCAGGCCAGGATGCCGCCGCCGACGGTCACATACCGGTCCGGATACGCCGCTATTCCGTCGCCGTAGCAGGCAGGCCCGCGAAACAGACCCATCTTCTCATCCCACTCGGTATCCTCAAAATAAGCCAGGGAATTGACCGTGCATTCCCTGATCAGCGGAAGAAAGGCATCGTCGCCGGTGTAGAGCCAGTAGCGGTAGGCGCCGGTCGTCCAGATGACGGCGTCCCAGTACTGACCGCCGATCCTGCGGCCGTATTCATCCTCGGTGAGGACGGAGAGCAGTGTATTCTTTGCCACCTCCGGAAGGAGCAGGCCCGCCGCGTTCCAGGTATTGATCGCGGCGTCCCTCGTCCAGGGCGTGTCGTAGCCGCCGCCGGCAAGCAGTACGGGCACCTTTTCTTTAAGCAGCCCGTCCTTAAAGAGCCCGACATTATAAAGCATGTCGTCAACAGCCAGATTCCATGCCCGGTCAAGATCCGGGGAATCCGTGCGGAAGACGGGAATCCCGCCCCGCAGAAGATCAGCAGGAACTCGTTCTCTCATGGCAGTACGCGCGGCCCGGGCGCCCGTGGGGACCGGACCTTCCTTTCTCCCGGAATGTGCCGGGGATCATAGTTTTTCACCAATATGATTATACCATGCCGGTGCCTGCAAGTCATTCATTGTTGTCATTCACTTCCTGCCCTGCAGCGAATGAAAAAACGTCGTTATGTTCTTGCATTAGGCGGCCGGATTCTTTATAGTGATGGCAGGACATAAATACAAAACAGAGGGCATTTATGATATCGATCGATGAATTTGAAGAGATGGTCAAAGAGGAGATGGATGAGCTCCCGGACTATGTGCACGAGGACCTGAACGGGGGCGTCCTGATCGACCCGGCCGTCTATCTGCACCCCGGGCGCGTCGCCGACGACCTCTATATCCTCGGGACGTACTCCTACGGCGGGATCATGGGAAAACAGATCGTGCTCTACTACGGATCCTTCATGCGCACCATGGGAAGCGCGCCGGCGGAGACCATCCGGAGGCAGGTCCGCGAGACGCTGCGCCACGAATTCCTCCATCATCTGGAGACCCGCGCGGGCCTCTTCTATAAGGGGACGCTGATCGAAGAAGACCGCGAAAGGATGATGAAATACTACCTTGCGCACGCGAAAGAATGATACAGCAACATACAAAGAATTACACAATAACCAATAACCTAAAAGGAGGAGATGCTCTTGTTCCAGTTGCTGCTTGCCATTATCTACATTTCGTTTATCAGCCTCGGCCTGCCTGACGGCCTTCTCGGATCAGCCTGGCCCGTGATGTACGGAGAGCTTGCCGTGCCGGTCTCTTACGCCGGCATTATCTCGATGATCATTGCGCTGGGAACGGTCGTTTCGAGTCTGATGAGCGACAGGCTCACCAGGAAACTCGGGACGGGGAAGATCACCGCGATCAGCGTGGGCATGACGGCGTTCGCGCTGTTCGGATTCTCAGTCACGCATTCCTTCGGCCTGCTCTGCGTCTGGGCCATTCCCTACGGCCTCGGCGCCGGGAGTGTGGATGCGTCGCTGAATAATTATGTGGCGCTGCATTATGAGAGCCGTCATATGAGCTGGCTGCACTGCATGTGGGGCATCGGTGCCGCGGCCGGACCGTATGTGATGGGCTTCGCGCTCTCACGGCAGATGGGATGGAACATGGGCTACCGGATCGTTTCCATCATCCAGATCTGCCTGACCCTCGTCCTTGTGATGTCCATTCCGCTCTGGAAGGAACGTCCTGACGCGGTGGAAGGCGGAGCGGACGGCGGTTCGGGGAAGGCATTGTCTCTCGCGCAGGTGGTCAGGATTCCAGGCGCGAAGGAAGTCATGATCTGCTTTTTCTGCTACTGCGCCCTCGAATCGACGACCGGTCTGTGGGCAAGCAGCTTCCTTGCGATCTTCAAAGGGATCCCCGCCGTGACGGCGGCAAGCTACGCCGGCCTCTTTTACATCGGGATCACGGTCGGCCGCGCGATCAGCGGCTTTATCACGATCAAACTGGATGACAAGGCCATGGTAAGGCTCGGACAGGGCATCATCGCAGCCGGCATCATCATCCTGCTGCTGCCGCTGGGAGAGAAGGCCGCCCTCGCGGGACTCGTCATTATCGGACTCGGCTGTGCCCCCGTCTATCCCTGCATGATCCACTCCACGCCGAAGAACTTCGGCGCGGACAAGTCGCAGGCGATCATCGGGATCCAGATGGCGAGCGCCTACATCGGGACCAGCTTTATGCCGCCCCTTTTCGGGTTCCTGTCCAAGCTGGGGCTTTATCCCATCTACCTCGGCATTTTGCTTGCCGGAATGTTCATCATGCATGAGAGCATCGAAAAAGTCACGGGAAAGTGAATGGAATAAAAGGAGGGTGATCGATCATGAAGTCTTTTGAGAATTTTCGCCTGGCCGCCTATGTATGGGCCTACTATCTGCTGGATGTGACCGATGAGCAGCTGGAGAAGGACATTGAGACATTTGAGATGTACGCGCCGCTCGACAAGGTCTACCTGGAGAACCATCGCGCGCAGATCGACGTTCCGAAGGAGAAGCTGCGCCGGGCGAAGGAGATCTTTGAGAGGCACGGCATAGAGGTGTCCGGCGGCATCACGTCGACGGCGCTGGTGAACGGGAAGCCGAAACCTTCCATCTTCGGGACTTTCTGCTACACGGATGAGGAGCACCGCAGCACGTACGTCCGGCTGATCGAGGATCTCGCCGAGGTCTTCGATGAGATCATCCTGGATGACTTTTTCTTTACCGCATGCAAGTGCGAAAAGTGCATCGAGGCCAGAGGCGCGCGGTCGTGGGCCGAATACCGGCTGGATCTGATGGAGGATTTCTCCCATGTGATCGTGGACGCCGCGAAGAAGGTCAATCCGAAACTCAACTTCATCATCAAATATCCCGCGTGGTACAAGAGCTATCATGAGACGGGCTACAACCCGGAGAAGGAGAGGGATATTTTCGATATGATCTACACGGGGACCGAGACGCGCGAGCCCGTGTACAACGCGCAGCATATGCAGCGCTATCATTCCTACAGCATCATGCGTTTTCTGGAGAATACCGCGCCCGGGCGCAACGGCGGCGGATGGATCGACGCCGGCGGCTCCGGCGACAATATCAACCGCTTCCTGGAGCAGGCCGAACTGACCATCCTCGGCGGCGCGAAGGAGCTGACCCTCTGGAACTTTGAGTTCATGATCGAGCCGAAGACCAACGTCCTTCCCGCGATGACCAAGGATCTGCGCAGGATCGATGCCATCGCCGGCAGCCTGGGAACGCCGACGGGCGTGTCGGTCTACGAACCGTTCTGCTCTACAACTACATGGGCATGGGCGGGATCGCCTTTGAGCCGACGCCGGAGTTTCGCGCCGACGCGCCGGTCGTCTTCGTGACCCGCAGCTCCGCCAAGGATCCGGAGATCATCACGAAGATCGAAAAATACGTCCGCGGCGGCGGCAGCCTGGTGATGACCCAGGGCTTCCTCAAAGAGACCTGGGATCGCGGGATCCGCGGCCTCACCTCCGTGCAGCCGACCGACCGCACGGTCGAGGGCGAAGAATACATGATCGCCAACCGCAACTACACGTCCGGGGACATCGTCCGCGGCAAGGGCCCGGTACGCTTCGACGTGCTGTCGACCAAAGATAACGCCACCTGGTGCGACATCACCGTATGCTGCCGTGAATTCAACACCCCGGTCATGACCGAGGAGGACTACGGCGCGGGCCGTGTCTTTGTCATCAACGTGCCGCACAACTACGCGGACTTCTACCGCTTCCCGCAGAAGGTATGGGAGACCATGGCGAAGCACCTGTCCATGGGGCAGAAGGTCTACTGCTCGAGCGATGAGAAATGCATCTTTACCGCCTTCGGCGGCGGCCGCTGGGGCGTGCAGAACTACGCGCCGCACACCAGCAATGTGCGCATCATCGTGCGCGGCGGCTGCAGCGGGATCCGCAATCCCGAGACCGGAGAGGAAACCACGCAGACCACTCCGATGCCGAAGCCCTCGCGCGGCTTCGACTGCGCTTACTTCATCCCGGAGCCGGAAGAGACCGCCATCGACATCAAAGTCGGTGCCGGCACCTGGTACTTCTTTGAATTGATGGACGGGGATGACGTTAACATATGATAATGTGAGGTGTTTAGTATGCAGGTCAGGCATTTCCTGAATGATATGATCCCTGTTAAAGACCCGTCCCTTCGGTCGGTCATTGAAAAATACGCTGCCATCGAGACGTTTGCTCCGCACAGCATCCTGAGCGAGATGGGGGAGAAAGAGCAGAATGTCAGATTCCTGATCAGGGGTAAGATATGGGGCTATATGTATAACAACGCAGGCCAGGAGATCACGATCTGCTTCGTGACGGATCCGGGAGATGTGATCTACGGCTCGGAGTATCTGGGTGCGGAGGAGTCCGAGATCGCGCTTGAGACGATCACGGAGTGCGAGGTCTTCACGATGCCGATGGAGATTCTGCTGAACCTGCAGAATGAGTATCCGGAGATCGCCGCCCTCTACCTGCAGATCATGGTGAAGAGGCTCCAGTATCACTGGAAGACCAAAAAGATGCTGTATCTGAAAAGCGCTGCCGAGCGGTACGAATGGTTCCTGGAGGAGTATCCGGGCCTGATCGACCAGGTGAGTCACGGAAAGATCGCTTCCTTCCTGAATATCACACCGGTCACGCTCAGCAGAGTCCGCAATTCCCAAAAATAAATCATGATCAGAAATGAAGAGCCGCCGGCAGATGAGATGCCGGCGGCTTGCTGTATGGTTGTACACTGCCGGATGCCGCGCCGCAAGTGTCAGGCCCGCGCTTTTGTGTTATACTGGGAAAGAACGAAAAACGGTTTGAAAAGAGGGCCCGGCATGGAGATCATCAGAGCATCGGAATTATGGGAAAAGGCAGGGGCATATTATGTCCGCATCCAGGCGATGGCGCGGAAGCACAACATCCCCCTGCGGCAGGAGTTTGATGAGCATGACGGCCCGGGCACCCGCTATGTGGTCGCGCTGGATGAAGGATTTCCGGCCGCCACGGCGAGGATGTATGAGACAGGGGCAGACAGTGTGATGATCGGACGCGTCGTCGTCCTGCCGGAGTACAGGCACCGGGGGATCGGGACGATGGTGATCCGCGAGTGTGAAGCATGGGCCCTGGAAGAGGGATACCGGAAGAGCGTGGTGGAGAGCCGCGACAATAAGACAGAATTCTATCTGAAGATGGGATACCGGTTCTGCGGCAGTAAGCCCATCCTGGGGGAGACCTTCCGGTGTATCCGCATGGAAAAAGCCCTGAGAAGGACCCTGGTGTTTTACGGAGATTCAAACACATGGGGCTACGATCCGGCGGATATGGAGGACGGAAGGTATCCCGAAGAGGCGTGCTGGACTTCCATCACCGCCAAAAACCTCGGGGAGCGCTTTGAGGTGATTCCCGAAGGGCAAAACGGGCGGCGTCTGCCCGTCGTCACGCGCGGCCATGCCTATCTGGACGGGCTTGTCGCGAAGGTGAAGGACGGCGGCATTCTCTGCACAATGCTGGGGACCAACGATGTCCTCGGCCTCAGCCTCCCGGACGCCTCCGGGCCGGTCAGGAGGATGCAGGAGTATCTGGCGTATCTGACGCGGGAGCTTTCGCCGGAGCAGATCCTGATCATCGCTCCGGTCCCGTCCGGCAGCCCTGATCTGCCGGACCCGTATCTTCAGGCGGCCTATGCCGAGAGCAGGAAGATGAACGACGCGTTCCGCCGGCTCTCCGGGGAGGCCGGCGTCCTGTTTGCGGACGCGGCAGACTGGAATGTCTCCCTCGCGTATGATCATATTCATTTCTCCGCGGAAGGGCACAGGACCTTCGCCGGAGAGATGAGCAGGCTGATAAAAGAACTGACACAATGACACAATGAGTAAGGTCAGAATGAAAAGAACAAAAGATAAAACTGAAACCTATACCAGATTCGGCATGATGCGCTGTTTCCTCTCCGGAAGCTGGTATATTTTTGCTGCCGGAATGATCTTTGCGGTGCTGGTCTCCTTCCTCAGCATGGTGGAGCCCAGGCTGATCACCTTTGTGGTCGACAGCGTGATCTCCGATAAAGCCCCGCAGCTGCCGGGCTTTGCGCTCTCGTGGCTGGAGGCTGCGGGCGGCGTGGGGATGCTGCGCGCCAGACCCTGGATGATCGCGGCGCTCATCATGTCGGTCGCCCTGCTTGCGGGCCTGTGCCGGTATCTGTTCCGCAGCCTGAACGGGCTGGCGGCGGAGACCTTTATCAAGGAGATGCGCGACCGGCTGTTTTACAAGATCGAGCATCTGCCCTACGCCTGGCACGGCGCGAACAGCACCGGAGATATCATCCAGCGATGCACCTCGGACGTGGAGACGATCAAGGTCTTTGTCTCCGAACAGCTGACGGGGCTCATCAGAGTAGTGGTGCTGATCGTCCTTTCCGTCATTTTTATGGCGCAGATCGATCCGAAGATGACGCTGATCGCGTCCATCTTTATCCCTGTGGTCGTCGGATATTCGCTTTTCTTCTACAGCAGGATCGCGTCGGCCTTTGAGAAGGCGGATGAGGAGGAGGGCAGGCTCTCCGCCATCGCGCAGGAGAACCTGACCGGGGTCCGCGTGGTCCGCGCCTTCGGCCGCGAGATGTATGAGCGGGAGCGGTTCGAAAAGCAGAACGCCTACTACACCGGTTTCTGGATCCACCTGATAAAGATCCTGACCATCAACTGGGTGGTCGGCGATCTCATGACCGGCCTGCAGTACATTCTGGTCATCGTGATGGGATCGGTCTTCTGCGTCAGAGGACAGATCACGGCGGGGCAGTTCATCGCCTTCGTCTACTACAATACCATGCTGGTATGGCCGGTGCGGTCGCTGGGCCGCGTGGTCTCGGAGATGAGCAAGGCGGGCATCTCGCTCGACCGTCTCCGCTATATTATGAACGCGGAGGATGAACCGCAGGTGGAGAAGGAGCCGGAGGAAGGCGCCGTCTGGCAGACTTTGGGGGCAGCAGCAGCGGGCAGCGCGGCCCCTCCGGACATCTGCTTCGAGCATGTCAGCTTCTCCTACCCCGGCTCGCCCAAGCAGGTGATCCGCGACGTCTCGCTCACGATCCCGGCGGGGACGACCCTGGGCATCCTCGGCCCGACCGGCGCCGGGAAATCCACCCTGATGTACCTTCTGGAGCGGCTGTATCCGCTGGAGGAGGGAGGGGGCCGCATCACTCTGGGCGGCAGGGACATCCGGGAGATCCCGGTCAGCGAGCTTCGCGGCACGATCGGGATGATGCAGCAGGAATCCTTCCTGTTTTCACGCTCTCTGAAAGACAATATCGCCATCGCGGCGGATGACGCCGGGATGGATGCCGTGGAGGCGGCGTGCCTCACCGCGGACCTTCTGGATACGGCGCAGCGCTTCCCGTCCGGTTTTGAGACCTTCGTCGGCGAGCGGGGCGTGACGCTTTCCGGCGGCCAGAAGCAGCGGACGGCGATCGCGCAGACCCTCATCCGGGAATGCCCGGTCATGATCTTTGACGACGCGCTTTCGGCGGTGGACGCCGAGACGGACGAGAGGATCCGCGCGGCCCTCCGCGAGAGAACGGACGGGGCCACGGTGATCTTCATTGCCCACCGGGTGTCCACACTGCAGCAGGCAGACAACATCATCGTATTTGAGAAGGGCCGGATCACGCAGCAGGGCACGCACGAAGAACTGCTCGCGCAGGACGGCATGTACAGCAGGATATACCGGCTGCAGACACAGGAGATTACATAATGGACGATTACAGCCCCAGGGAGAAGATATCGCTTCCCTTTTTCGGGATCCCAAAGCTTTTTCCCTTCTTAAAACCATACCGCGCCACGATCGCGATCATGGTCTTTATGGGATTCTTGAGCAGCCTGATCGACAGCATCTATCCGATGTTCAACCGGTACGCGCTGGATCACTTTGTCGGCAGTATGACCCTTCAGGGGATGGGTCCCTTTCTCGTGATCTACTTCCTCATCCTTGCGTTCCAGTGCGTCATCAATTACCGGAGCATGTTTGGCGCGGGGAAGGTGGAGATGTCCGTGGACCGGGACCTTCGCAACGCGGCCTTCAATCACCTGCAGACTCTTTCGTTCTCGTATTTTAATCAGAACAGCGTGGGATACGTCCACGCCAGGGTCATGAGCGATACGGGAAAGATCGGCGAGGCGGTCTCGTGGAGGATGATGGACTGCGTCTGGAACGGCGCCTACATTCTCTTTGCGATCATCATCATGCTCATCATCGACTTTAAGCTGGCGCTCTGGATCCTCCTGCTGATGGCGGCGGCCGTGGTGCTCATCACGCTGTTCCAGAGGAAGCTGGTGAATCTGAACCGGCACATCCGCGAGCTCAACTCGACGATCACGGGCGATTTTAACGAGGGGATCGTCGGCGCGAGGAGCATCAAGCTGCTTGGCATCGAGGATAAGATGCAGAAGGAATTCGAGGAGGATACGGAGAAGATGCGGCGGGTCTCGGTACACACCGCGAGAGTGAACGCGTTCCTCATCTCAGCCGTCGCGATGATGTCTTCCGCGGCGCTGGCGATCGTGCTGTGGCAGGGGCAGGGCCTGACGCGGGACGCGGTCTTAAAGATCGGCACGCTGTCCGTGTTCATGTCGTACGCGCTCGGAATGATCGAGCCCCTGCAGACGATCATCCAGAATATCTCCGTCTTTATCGCCATCCAGGTCAACATCGAACGGCTGACCAGACTGCTGGCGGAGCCAGCGGACGTGGCGGATACCCCGGAGGTCACCCAAAAATACGGCGATTCTTTCCACCCGAAGAAGGAAAACTGGGAAGAGCTGAAGGGAGACGTGACGTTTGAGGATGTGACCTTCCGTTATCCGGACGGCGAAGAGTACATCATGGAGCACTTTGATCTCCACGTGCCCGCAGGCACGAACGTGGCGATCGTGGGCGAGACAGGCGCCGGGAAATCCACGCTGGTCAGCCTCGTCTGCCGGTTCTATGAGCCCACCAAAGGAAGGGTGCTGATCGACGGACGGGACGCCAGGGAGCGGTCCCAGCTGTGGCTGCACAGCAATCTCGGATACGTGCTGCAGACGCCCCATCTCTTCTCCGGCAGTGTGCGGGACAACCTGCGCTACGGGAAGAGCGACGCCTCGGACGAAGAGATCATGGAAGCGCTGCGCATGGTGCGCGCCGACGGCATTGTCGAAAGGATGGGAGGTCTGGACGCGGAGGTGGGAGAGGGCGGCAGCTCCCTTTCCACAGGTGAAAAACAGCTGCTGTCCATCGCGCGTGCGCTGCTTGCGGACCCGGCGCTCCTTGTCCTCGATGAGGCGACCTCGTCCATCGACACCCTCACCGAAAAAGCCCTGCAGGACGCCATCGCCGTCGTCACAAAAGGCCGCACGGCCTTCGTCATCGCCCACCGCCTGTCCACCATAACAGGCGCGGACATCATTCTTGTCGTCGACGACGGGAAGATCGTAGAGCACGGCACCCACGCCGGCCTCATGAAAGAAAAAGGGAAATATTACGCGCTGTACACAAAGCAGTTCAGGCAGGAGACCACCGCCGACGCGCTTGGTTAATCAGCATAAATATAATCCAGCGCTGTCGCGGAAGATCCCGCACAGGATGCGGATGAGATCGATCAGCCAGCCGAGCCCGAAAAACCCGAACGTAAGCAGATAGACAATGCCCTTGCCCACTTTGCCGACGTAAAAGTAGTGGGCTCCGAATACGCCCAGGAAAAAACAAAGGAGCAGAGCCACCCATTTGCTTTTCGCTGACCGATAGTACCTGCCGTTTTCGTTTTCGGCAAATGCGCTCATCGCGCTTTTTTGTGCGTCGGCCTTCCGATCCTCCGCGTACATATTATAGAGCGCGATCGCGCCGAACAGAACGGTAAGGATCAGGACATCGGGGATGATGAGATAGGTCAGTACCATCGCTGCAATGTATACGATGACCGCGATCCCGAAAGATTTCTTCCTCTCCTGGCGGAGAGTCTCCTCCCGGATCTCTCTTTCATGCGCGTATTCCAGCTCGCGCATTTTTAATTCCGTTTCCTTCAGGCGCGCTTCATCGACGACCCGGACTGTTTTTCGATACTCCGAGCCGAGGCTGATCTTCTGTCCGCAGTAGGAGCAGAGTACCTCCTCCTGCAGAGAGTCCGCTTCCAGGGGAGCGCCGCAGTACGGGCACAGCATAGTACATACACCTCATTTCATAAAACTTCTGCGGAATGTCCGCATTCTTTCATTTTTTACCATTATATGCCAGGCAGGTAAGAGAGTCAAACAAAGGGCATCGCCCGCGGCTCATTCTTTTCCCCCGTGATGTGGACACCATGCTGCTTGCGGGCGTATAATTGCAAAAGATATATAAAAACCATTGTCAGACCAGAGGCGGGAATAATGAAATTGAAGAAAGAGAAAGAAGTTTCGATCGAGAACAGGAATGATAATTATAAAATGCTGTCGCGGCTGTTTTTCAGGCTGCTGCCGTATCAGATCGTGATGATCGTGATCACTGCCGTGAACGGCATTGTGGATGGGCTGTTTGCGAGCAATGCGGTCGGCACGGCCGCGATGAGCGCCATGGGACTGTATACGCCGATCCCGCATTTCCTGTACGCGATGAGTATGATCATGGTGAGCGGCGCGCAGCTGCTGTACGGAAAGTATGTGGTAAAAGAGCATGACCACATCCACAGCATTTTCACGGTCGATCTTGTGCTGGCCGGGGTGATCTCTCTGATCGTCGGCGTGCTGATGGCCGTCGGAGGAGCGGTCTGTATCGGGGGCGGCTCGCTGGATCCGGAGGCGCAGGCCATGTTCTCGCGCTACCTGATCAGCAATGCCATCGGCATTCCTCCCCTTATCCTGGGCCAGCAGCTGTTCGCGTTTCTTTCCCTGGAAAACCGGACCACGCTGACGACGGCGGCAAGCATCGCCTGCCTCGTGACGAATGCGCTGGGGGATCTGCTGCTTACGGTGGCGGTGCCGCTGGACCTGCTCGGCCTGGGGCTTGCCTCCGCGATCAGCTGCTGGGTGTTCTTCCTCGTGCAGCTGCAGTATTTCGTCAAAGGCAGATCCAATGTGAAGTTTTCACTGCACAGCTGCAAATGGCGTGACGCGCCGCAGATCATCGCGCGCGGCTATCCCGGCGGGATCTCCAGATTTCTGGAAATGTTCCGCTGTATCATTGTAAATGCGCTGATCCTGCGCTTTGTCGGCGCGGTCGGCCTCTCCGCTTTTTCCGCGTCGAATTCATTTCTGGGCATCATCTGGGCCCTTCCCTTCGGGATGGCTGCCGTGACCAGGATGCTCCTGAGTATCGCCGTGGGTGAGGAGGACCGCAGGTCCCTCATCGATACGGTGCGTGTACCCTTAAGGAGAGGGCTTGCGCTGATGATCGCCGTGGCGGCCTGTATCATTATTTGTGCCGAGCCGCTCACGCGGATGTTCTACCGCGACCCGTCCGCGCCGGTCTATTCCATGACGGTCTGGGGCTTCAGGATCCTGCCGCTGTGCATGCCGCTGTCCGTGATCGCGCTGACCTTTTCCTGCTACGCGCAGGCTGCCGAGAAAAAACTGCTTTCCGTGGTGCTGCCTGTCATCGACGGCTTCGTCGGTGTTACGGGCTGCAGCCTGATCCTCATCCCGCTGCTCAAAATGAACGGCCTTTATATTTCCAATGTTCTCAATGGCGTGATCTGCCTCCTGCTGATCTACGGGTTTGCCTGGAAGTGGAATAAGCACAGGCCGAAGGACCTGGAGGAGCTTATGATGATCCCGGACGATTTCGGTCCCGATACCTCGGATCGGATCGACATCTCGGTCAGGACCATGGATGACGTCGTGAAGGTCTCCGAACAGGTGCTTGCATTCTGCAAAGAGCACGGGGTCGATGAGCGGAGAGCCTATCACAGCGCGCTGGCGCTGGAGGAGATCGCCGGCAACGTGGTGGAACACGGGTTCACAAAGGACAGGCGGAAAAATCACTCCGCTGAGATCCGCGTGATCAGGAGGGACGACGATGTGATCCTGAGAGTCCGGGACGACTGCGTGCCCTTCGATCCGACCCTCACATACGGCGCGTATGAGGAAGATGATCCCGCGAAGAATATGGGGATCCGGCTTATTTTCATTACTTCAAAGGATGTTGTCTATCAGAACCTGCTCGGCTGCAATGTGCTGACAGTGACGATCTGACTTATCAAATTATCAAGGACATCGAAAGCAGCTGCTGAATGAAACTTTAATTCGCCTTCAGTTCTTTCCAGAGCTGGTTGTAGAGGGCGGTCACTTCGGGATCGATCTGCGTGCACACCTCGCAGTTTTCGGTGGCCTTATCGGAGGGGACCATGGCCTCGTTGCTGCGGTCTTCCTCGTCAAGGCTGTCGATCACGGCCTCGTTGGGCGTGGAGTAGTAGATGTACTCGAAGTTCTTCTTTGCCACATCCTCACGGCACAGATAGTCAAGGAACTGCTGTGCCGCGTCTTTATCCGCGCAGTCTTTCGTGACGACCCAGGAGTCGATCCAGATCTCGGAGCCTTCCTTCGGGATCACGTATTCCAGATCTTCATTGTACTGATGGCCGAGGTATGCCTCGCCGGAGTAGACGACCGCCATGGCGGCGTTGCCTGCCACGACCTCGTCGCGGGCCTCATCCACGAGCCAGGCCTGTACGTCGTCCTCCTGGTTCATGAGCAGCTCCTGCGCCTCGCGGATCTCGTCCTCGCTGTCGGTGTTCAGCGAGTAACCCAGATATTTCAGGGCGAGCATGAACGTGTCGCGCTCGCTGTTCTGCATGATGATATTCCCCGCGCAGGAACCGTCAAACAGTACGCCCCAGCTGTCCACCGGCTCGTCCACCATGGTGGTGTTGTAGAGGATGCCCAGCGTCCCCCAGAAATGCGGGACCGCGTACGTATTGTCCGGATCGAAGGCCTTTGCCATGTCCCAGTAGCGCTCGCCGATATTCCCCGCGTTTTCAAAAGAATCAAGATCGATCTTCTGCACCTCATCCTCCGAGATGAGGCGTTTGACCATGTAGTCGGCGGTGCACAGGACATCGTATCCGATGGCCCCGGATTTGTATTTGGTGTACATATCCTCGGGCGTGAGCGCCTCCTCATACTTGATCCCGATGCCGGTCTCCTCGGTGAAGGCGTCCAGCACGTCAGGATCGAGATACTCGCTGTAGTTGAATACCGTCAGGCTTCTTTTTTCAGAAGCCTCTTTATTTTCCGAACTGCCGCCGCCGCAGCCCGTAAGGGCAAGGGCAAACGCGAGCAGAGCCGCCGCCGGCAGTGTCTTTGAAGGCTTAATAGTATGCCTCATCTTTCTCCTCCTTTCCGCGCAGCACATTCACCGCGAGCAGTATCGCAAATACCGTGACAAAGATCATCGTGGACAATGCGTACATCTCCGGTTTGATGCCCTTGCGGATCTCTCCGTAGATCATGGTAGTAAGGGTATTGAACCCGGCCCCCTTGGTAAAGTAGGTGATCACAAAATCATCCATCGATAAGGTGAACGCCATGAAGAACCCGGCCACCAGCCCGCCCGTCAGCTGGGGCAGCAGCATGGTGAAGAAGCCGTAGACCGCGTTCGCGCCCAGGTCCCTGCTGGCTTCGTAGATGCTGATGTTCATCTGCTGCACCTTCGGCAGCACCGCCAGGATCACGTACGGGATGTTGAACGTGATGTGGGCGATCAGCACGGTGTTGAAGCTGAGCGGCATGAAGTGGATGAACCACAGCATCAGCGCGATGCCGGTGACGATATCCGCGTTCAGCATCGGGATGTTCGTCAGCGCCATGGTGATGGTGTATTCTCTGCGGCGCATGGCCGATATGCCCAGTGCCGCCAGCGTCCCGATCACCAGCGAGATGGCCGCCGAGAGCAGCGCTACCTCCAGCGTGGTGGCAAGCGCCCCGAGGATCTGTTTGCTGGAAAACAGCCTGGCGTACCAGCTGAGCGTAAAGCCCTCCCACACCACGCGCGACCGCGAGCTGTTGAAGGAGAGCACGACCATCACCAGGATGGGCACGTACAGAAATATCATAATAATGGCCAGGTAGAACCGGCACAGGAGATCAGTCAGCTTTCTTCCCAATTCTTCCGATCCTCCTCCACATTATTCTCGCTCTTCACCGTGAGCGCCATGCTCGCCAGCACAAATACCATGAGCGCCACGGATAGGCCGGAGCCCAGATGCCAGTTCATGCTGTGCGTAAACTCCTGCTCGATCACATTTCCGATGAGCTGCAGCTTGCCGCCGCCCAGCAGGTCCGCAATGACGAAGGAGGTCATGGACGGAACAAAGACCATGGTGATGCCGCTCTTAAGGCCCGGCATGGAAAGCGGGAAGATGACCCGCCAGAATGTCCGCATGGAGCCGGCGCCCAGGTCCTTGGCCGCCTCGATCACGCCCTTGTCGATGTCCATGACGGCGTTGTAGATGGGCAGCACCACAAAGGGCAGATACTCGTAGACCACGCCGATCATGACCGCGGCCCAGGTGTTCGCGATCTTTAAGGGACTAAGCCCCAGCCGCATGAGCAGGTTGTTGATGATGCCGTTGCTGGAAAGCAGCATCTGCCACGCCAGAAGGCGCAGGATGAAGTTCATCCACATGGGCAGGATGAGCACGAACATCATAAACTTGCCGCGGCTAAGGCGCAGCCTGCGGAAGGCCATCACCAGCGGGTAGGCCAGCAGGATGCAGATCAGGGTGCACCCCAGCGCGATCTCCAGCGAAAACAGAAACGCCCTGGCGTGGATGGGATCCGCGATGGCGGTGATATTTGAAAGTGTAAATGCGCCGGTATCGTCCGTCAGCGCGTAGCGCACGATGACGATCAGCGGGATGACCGTAAAGCCGACCGACCAGAGCAGGTACGGCGTGGCAAGCCATTTAAATCTTTTCGTGAGGCCGCTCATTTCTCCGGCTTACCTCCTGAATTCTGAAACAGTACGCGTGATCATTCGTCCTTCGGGCTCACTTCCTCATCGGAGGAGCGCGGCTTATGCATGATCTGGATGTTGTCCGGCAGGATCGAAAGCCCGATCATACTGCCGCACATGACCGGGTTCACGCTCTGGATCTTCCATTCAAAGCCGTCCGACTGCACGCGGATGTCGTAGTAAGCGCCCTCATAGGTCACGTCGGTGGCCCTGCCGCTCACAAAGCCCTCTTCGGGGGCGACGATGGTCAGGTCCTCCGGCCGGATGACCACATCGACCGGCTCATCTTTGTCAAAGCCGGTGTCCACACAGGGGACCGGTGCCCCCGCGATCTCCACGAGACAGTCGCGCCGCATGATGCCGTCGATGATGTTGCTCTCGCCGATAAAGTCCGCCACGAACGCGTTCTGCGGTTCATCGTAGATGCTCTTCGGATCGCCCATCTGCTGGATGATGCCCTGGTTCATAACGATGATCCGGTCGGACATGGTGAGCGCTTCACCCTGATCGTGCGTAACGTAGACGAAGGTGATGCCCACCTCGCGCTTGATGCGCATCAGCTCGCGCTGCATCTCCTGGCGCAGCTTAAGATCGAGCGCGCCGAGAGGTTCATCGAGCAGCAGCACCTCCGGCTCATTCACGATCGCGCGGGCGATGGCCACACGCTGCTGCTGTCCGCCGGAGAGCAGATGCGGTTTCTTGTGCGCGAAAGCCTCCATGTTGACAAGCTTCAGCGCGTAATCTACCTTTTCCTGAATATATTCCCGGCTTTTGCGCTTGATGCGCAGACCGAAGGCAATGTTGTCCGCCACGTCGTAGTGGGGGAACAGTGAATATTTCTGAAACACCGTGTGCAGGCTGCGCTTTTCGGGCGGCAGGTCGGTAATATCCTGCCCGTTGAACAGCACGCGTCCGCTGTCCGGGCGCACGAAGCCGCCGATGATGCGCAGCAGCGTGGATTTGCCGCAGCCCGAGGGACCCAGCAGGGTGATAAATTCGTTTTTGCCGATCGTCAGGTTAAGGTCGTCAATGACCTTTTTCCCATCGAAAATCTTCGATATATGCTGTAATTCCAGAATGTCCGGCATGGATCTTTCTCCTGCTTAAAAACTGGGCGGACAGCTGATCCACAGTACGGTGGCCTCGCCGTCCGGTGAGCCGCTTAAGTAGTGGCTGTGATCGGTTTCATAGATAAAGCTTTCACCGGCATGCACCGGGTAAGCCTGGTCGCCGTAGTGCAGGATGATGCTGCCGCTCAGCACATAGCCGAACTCCTCGCCCTCGTGAGGCTTGTCCTCGTCCAGCGACTGCCCCGGCTTGAGCGTGACCAGGATCGGCTCCATGCTCCGCCGCTGCGCGGTGGGGACCAGCCATTTGATGGTGTTGCCGTCTCTGTCCACCTTCGTGGAAACATCCTTCTCGCCGAACACCATCTGCGTGCCGGCTTCCTCCCGGAAAAAGTCCGACAGGTTGGATCCCAGGCACGTCACGATATCCGACAGCGTCGCCACAGAGGCCGAGCTCAGGCCCCTCTCCAGCTGGGAGATAAAGCCCTTCGTCAGCTCCGTCCGGTCCGCCAGCTCCTCCTGGGTCAGCCCGTACTGGTTCCGCAGCTCTCTGATCTTATTTCCGATATACTCATCCAAATTCATAACAGCCTTCTTAACACCCTTGATTAAGCGTTCTTATATTTCAGGTTTAGTTTTCCTAAACCGAGACACCGCAACAAAGCCAATTATACTATTACTAAACCAAAAGTCAACCACGGAGTTTGACACTGGTTTTGCCGGAACATATAATTGAATCGTCCCGGATCTGCAGGAGGGACAGTGAGGGAGAAAGATATGGATGTGTTGGAAAAACTGATAAAGAGGCTGCGCATTTTCGCCGTGCTGCTGGCCGTCCTGTTTCTGCTGGCGCCTGCTGCGGATACGGCGCAGGCAGCGCAGGCAAAACCGGCAAAGATCGTCAGCTGCCGTCTGACTTCGGCGACAAGGGTATCGGTCAAAGTGCGCATACCATCCGTCTCAAAAGTCTACGGAAAAAGCTGCTATCTCTTTGCGCTTCCCTTTGGCCGGAGCAGCCTGAAGGCTTCCGACAGGCCTCTGCAGAGCAGAAAGAAAGCGGCGTCGGTCACCTTTTCGGTCCCGCTGCATAAAAGCACAAGCGACAGCGGCCTGTATAAAAAATATGTGATCGCCCAGAAGAATAAGAGCGGTTCTTATTCGGCGATCAGCGGCTTCCGCTTTGTCACGGGACTGAAAAAGACGGCAAAGTATAAGTACAAGTTCCCGAAGGCATCTTCCAAGAAGGGCCTGCAGGTAGCCCCCACCATGGTGGAGGACGCGGTGGAGCTGAATGTAAAGCATTCCGTCGTGAATATCGATCTGGCGGCCATGATCGCCACCCCGTCCATGAGGAACAGTGAGAGTTCCTATTCTTATCGTTATCACGGGAAGACCTGGTGGTTCCCGAAGTACGTGATCAATTATTATGATCAGCAGCTGGCACCGCTGCGGGAGACCGGGTCCGTAAATTCAGCCATCCTTCTCCTTTCCTGGAGGGACGATCTGACCTATCTGATCCACGCGTCCGGCAGACAGCAGGGCCACAGCTATTACGCATGGAATACGCAGACCGCGAAGGCCAGAGAGCAGCTGCAGGCCTGCCTTTCGTATCTTGCGTCCCGGTACAGCGCAAAGAACGGAGCGCACGGGCGGATCGTAAACTGGATCGTCGGCAATGAGGTCAACAATTACCGGGTATATCATTACGCCGGGGAAAAACCGCTGAAGCAGTACGCGAAGATCTGCGCGGCCGAGTTCCGCCTGACGTATCAGACGGTCACCAGTATTTACTCCAATGCGCGGGTGTATCTCTCCCTGGATCATCTGTGGAACACGAACGGTGTGCCGGGGACGTTCTCCGCGCGCAGCATGCTGGATGCTTTCGCCGCGGCGGTGAAGGCCGGCGGGGACATCACCTGGAACCTCGCCTACCATCCCTACGGCAGTCCGCTGACGGAACCGAGATTCTGGCTGAACACGAACGGGCAGGTGACGCAGTCCCTTTCCTCGCCCGTTGTCAACATGGGCAACCTTTCCATCCTCACGGATTACATCCGAAAGACCTACGGGTCAAAGCACCGGGTCATCCTTTCCGAGCAGGGATATACGTCCCTCCAGCAGCAGAGGGACGTCCAGAGGGCGCAGGCAGCCGCGATCGCGTACAGCTACAGGATCGCGGAGAATAACAAGATGGTCGACTCGTTCATCATGAACCGCCATGTGGATCACAGCGCGGAGATCGCGCAGGGGCTTAATCTCGGCCTCTGGACGAATGCTGCCGGGGCCGTGGAATCCGCCTCCGGAAAGAAGGAGTCCTGGGACGTCTTCAAGTACATGGACAGCAGCCGGACGGAGGAGGTCTCGGCGTTTGTCCTGGACGAGATCGGGCAGAAAAGCTGGAAGGATGTCTTTGATCATTATGACGCCGGCAAATACAAGACCTACAGCGCCGCAAAAAGGACGCCGAAGATCGTAAAGACCTACTCGAAAAAGGCCAAAGTCGCGGATAAATGGCGCGCGTACGGCGCGCAGGCCGGAAGAAAGAAGACGGAGGGCGGCTATCTTGTGCTGCATGACGGCTCGCGGAACCGGAACGCGCTCTGGGGATTTTCGCAGACCTTCAAAAACCGGATCAGCTTCAGCAAATATCCCCGTTTCTGTACGACCGTGAAGGTCTCCGGCTCCGCCGGCGGCAAGGTCCTTCTCAAACTGCGGTTTTTCAGCGGGAATAATGTTCTGGACGCGGAAACGGCGGTCACGGCGGGAGCAGCGGTCCCCGTCAGCGTGGATCTTAACGGATGGAAATATGCCGGCAAGGTGACGAAGATACAGGTCCTGGTGCAGCCCATCGGCGGCTCCGGCTGGGGACCGGACGCGTCGCTTTCGATGACGGATACAGGGCGCTTCTGATAGGAATCAAAACAGGGACGTGAGTCATGATGACTCACGTCCCTGCGCGTTTTGACCGTTATCTGTGCGTCAGTCTTCCCTGGAAAGGCTTCCGCTCTTGGATCTGGTGCGGCTGTAGATCAGCAGCAGGATGGTTCCGATCACACCGGTGGAAACGGCATTGGAGAGCGCCGCGACGGCGCCCTGCGTGAAGACCAGATTGGCGGGCTCCGAATAGATCACGATGTCCAGGATCGGAGCAAGAAGGATCCAGGAAAACGCGTTGGCGATGACCTGAATGACGTTAAAATAGATGATCCCCTTGCTGTCGAAGACGCCTTCCTCTACCTTAAGCTTCGTGAAGGAGAGACCGACGATGAATCCTTCTACGCCGCTGGCGATGACCCAGCTCCACCAGGCGGAGCCGTACTGCACCGAGTCGGAAATGGCATGACCGATGAACTGGATCAGGAATCCGGCGAGCGGTCCGAAGAGTGCGGCGAAGAAGCCGCCTACGCCGTAAGCTGTCTGGATCTCTGTCTCCGGGATACCGGTCGGGATCTTGATGTACATGAACAGCACTGTAAACAGAGCAGCACCGAGGGCTGTCGCTACAAGCGTTTTGGTGTTAAATGAAAACAGTTTCTTTTTTTCCATGTTATTCTTTCCTCTCTCTTTCCCTTGAATCTATTGTAAACTCCACTGTCCAATCGGGTCCGTACCCCAGCCCGTAAGTTCTGGTCAGACTTCCCTGACTGACGGCCATACCGATTCTCATCAGTTCATTATTATACACTAAGGGAGATCCTTTCTCAACATAACCGAAACTTTTCACAAAAGCCGTCCTTTCGGAAAAGACTTCCCTGCCCTCGTGCCGGATCCGAACATACAGCTCTTCGCCGTAGGCAAAACCGGCATCGATAAAGGCGCGCGTCGGGATGTTGGTCCACAGATTGCCGAAATTGGGATCGTCGATCTCAAAGATCCCGCTGACGTGGCCGGGCTCTATGACCGGCTCGAGCAGGGGATGACGGACGATCTCCGAAACGGGGTAGGCAGGGCCGACGCCTTCATAATCGATGATGCCCGAAGCAAGCCTCGCCGCGGTGTAACCGAACAGATCCCGTCCGTGGAAGATGGCGACCTCCTCGGTATCCTTGCCCCGCAGACGGTTTACGCGTTCATCGATCTCACGGACCTCTTCGATCCCGATATACTTGTCGATATGAGTCAGCGTGCCGTTATCCGGCGTCACCACATAGTGGCCGGAAGAGGTGCGGGCCACGCAGGCCCGTCTGGCGGTCCCTACACCGGGATCCACCACGGATACATAGATCGTTCCCTCCGGCCAGAAGGGAAGGCTCTGGTAGAGCCGGTAGCTGGCGCTCCAGGTATCGTACTGCGGCAGCTCATGCGTTCCGTCCATGATCTCCAGTTCACGGTCCACCGATTTGACGACGCCGTACATGGAGCTGACCGCTCCTTCCTTGTAAGTAAAATCTGTCTGAAAGACGAGTATCGGTTTCATAGTGCCTCCTTGCGTACCGTTTATGCAATAAATGGATTCCAGAATCTGGAACCGTTGACGACGTTGGTCATATAGATGGATCCGGCCAGGATCGCGATGCCCAGGGCAATGGCGGCGATATCCTTCCCCACGAGCGGCTTTGCCACGTACCAGGTGCGTTTTTTCTCCTTGCCGAAACCGCGCAGATCCATCGCGTTGCTGACGACGGTAACGCGGTCGAGCGTCGAGAGGATCAGCGGAAGCAGGACGTTGAACATATTCTTCACCCGTGTGAAGAGCTTCTCCTTCTTGGAGAAGTCCAGGCCGCGGCTCTGCTGTGCCAGCGAAATGCTGTGGTAGTCGCGGATGATGTCCGGAAAATACCGCAGCGTCAGGGAGAGCACGCAGCAGACCTTGTAGGGGACAAATGCCCGGTTCAGTGACGCGGCAAATTCACTGGGGTTTGTCGTCAGAAGAAACAGCATGCCGAGCGGGACCATCGATAAATATTTGCAGGTCTTGGTCACCTGGTAGAGCAGCTGCTCCTGGGTGATGACGTACCGGCTTGTAATGCGCAGCAGGTCATGCCGGGTGCCGTAGAGCTCGGTTCCGTAGAGCGGGCTGAACAAAAAGGTCAGGATAAAGTTGATGGCCAGAAAGATCGCCACGTAGATCAGCATCAGCCGGATCTGACCAAATCTCAGCTCTGATATCCTGAAAAAGAGCAGAGAGAGCACAGTGACGAAAAGAATATACCGGATGTCGTAGGAGAGCATGACCGCGACGGACATACAGATAAAGCAGATCAGCTTCGACAGTCCGGAGAGATTGAAGATCAGGTTGTCGCGTTCTCTGTAATCGAACAGATTGGTCTTCATACCGCGCGCCCCCTTTCTGTCTCGTACCGGATGAAATGATCCGCGAAGGCCGTCGGGTCGTCTGCGCCGAGCTTCAGCGCCAGTTCATACAGGGAGGTCACCTTCAGGTCCGCCTTCTCTGTCAGCTCTTTGTCGGTCAGAACTTCCACCGGTGTGGTATCGCCGAGCTTGCGCTTCCCGGAGAGGACGATGGCACGGGTCGTGTACTCGAGCATCAGATGCATGTCATGGGTAATGATAATGATCGTGATCCCCCGGTCATTCAGACTCTTCAAAAATTCCATGATCTCCGTATAATGCCGGTAATCCTGCCCGGCGGTCGGCTCGTCGAGGATCAGCAGTTCCACATCCATGACGAGGATCGAAGCGATGGTCACCCGCTTTTTCTGTCCGAAGCTCAGCGCGGAAAGAGGCCAGTTCCGGAACGGATACAGGCCGCAGATCTTCAGCGCGTGCTCCACCTTTTCCCTGATCGTATCCTCATCCACGCCGGCGTACCGCAGTCCCAGCGCGACTTCGTCATAGATCATGGGCTTGCAGATCATCTGGTTGGGGTTCTGCATGACGTAGCCGATCTTCCGGGAGCGTTCCTTGATCGTCCGGTCTGCCATGTCCTCGCCCTTGTAATACAGGGCGCCCTGATCGATCTTTTCAAAACCGCAGATCAGCTTGGCCAGCGTGGTCTTGCCGGCGCCGTTCGTACCGACGATGCTGACCATCTCGCCCTCGCGGACGGTAAAGCTGATATCCTCCAGCGTGGTCCTTCTGCTGGTATAGCCGAAGGTGACATTGCGCGCCTCCAGCATGGTGGGCCTGTCGTTTGCCGGTGCCGGCGCGACATCCTGCGAATACCAGGCCAGGAGAGGCTCCTTCGCGTCAGTGATATCCAGCGTATCGATCCGCCCTGCTTTCATTTCCGGGGTCACTTTGACGCCGGCGTACTTCATGGCGGTGACGTACAGGGGCTCCCGGATCCCGAGACCGGGGAGAATGTCCGTCGCCATCAGCTCGTCGGGGGACATGTCGGCCACGATCCGGCCGTCATTGACCACCACGACGCGGTCAACGTCCCGGTACAGCACGTCCTCCAGCCGGTGTTCGATGATCACGACCGTCTTGTGGTATTCCTTCCAGACATCGTCGATCAGGGCGATGGCGGTCTTGCCTGTGGCCGGATCGAGGTTGGCCAGCGGCTCGTCAAAGAGCAGGATGTCCACATCGTCCACCATGACGCCCGCGAAGGAAACGCGCTGTTTCTGCCCGCCCGAAAGCTCAAAGGGGGAGGCCTTCAGATGCTGGTCGATCTTCACGATCTTCGCGGTCTTTTCGACGATCTCCCGCATCCTGTCCGTGGGCACCCGGTCGTTTTCCAGGGCGAACGCGATGTCCTCCCCGGCCGTCAGCCCGACGAACTGCCCGTCCGAGTCCTGCAGCACGGTGCCGACCTGCTCGGACCGGTCAAAGATCGAGCTGCCCTTCGTATCCTTGCCGTTAATGAAGAGCGTGCCCGTGATCTCGCCCCGGTAGGAATTCGGGATCAGCCCGTTGATGCAGTGCCCGATGGTGCTCTTGCCGCTGCCGCTCGGCCCGACGATGAGGATCTTTTCCCCCGGGTAGATCTTCAGATTAATATCGTACAGGGTCGGTTCCGCCTGGGAAAAATACTGGAACCCAAAGTCCCTGAATTCAATGATCGGGTTTTCCTCTCGTTTCATAAGGTGCTCCCTGTTTCTGGTGGTTTTTCCGTTCATGTTCCACACATAATATCATAATGAAAAACCTGCCGGATTTCAATGCCGGGGAGTCCCTGAATGTCATTGACTTGACCTGGCTGCCGGACTAAAATATAGACAAATATCCGGAACATATCTGGATTTACAGTGGATCAAGATTGAGGTAAAGGAGGTAACATGTCATGATCAAACGAACCCGTAAACATATCATTTCCTGTTTTATCCTGCTTCTGACGATCTTTGTGCTCACTGCCCCGGCATTTGC
>CAJOLD010000025.1 GCA_905235435.1 uncultured Lachnospiraceae bacterium | reverse complement strand
AAAATGTTTGAGACATAGGTTTATTTTGGTTAATTTTTGCAACTGATTTTTTTCCCAATGTAGAGCTCAATTGTTCCTCTGTTTGCTTTCTACTTTTTTTTATTATTACTTTTTCTTTTATTTCTTCTTCTTCTTCTTCTTCTCATATTCTTCATCTTCTTCAATATCATCTTCATAGTCGCGCCCGCCCTGTCGTAGGCGGCCGCAGCCTCCACCGGATCCCCGGCGTCCCGAAGGTCAACGAACTGCACGCCCTTTACCACGCGCCCGTCCTTCACGTCCAGGCACGGAATGATTCTCTTCGTCAGCATTTCGCACCTCCCACAGCAAGGAAATTCCGGAGGATCTTCATCCCCGCGGCGCCGCTCTTTTCCGGATGGAACTGGCAGGCGAACACATTGCCGCTCTCCACGGAGGCGTGAATATGGGCTCCGTACTCTGTGGAAGCCGTCACGATCGAGGGATCTGCCGCCTCCAGGTAATAAGAGTGCACAAAATAGACGTACTCTCCCTCGGGGATCCCCGCAAAGAGACGCCCCGGATTGTCAAAATGCAGGCTGTTCCATCCCATGTGCGGGATCTTCAGTCCCGGCGCGGACGGGATCTTCCGGATCTTCCCCGGAAGGATTCCGAGCCCTTCTGCGCCCGGGCTCTCCTCGCTCTCCTCAAAGAAGAGCTGCAGTCCGAGGCAGATCCCCAGCATCGGGATGCCGCGGCGGGCCGTCTCTTTGACGGCTTCGCCAAGTCCTGCCGATTCAAGGCTTTTCATCGCGTCGCCGAAAGCGCCGACGCCGGGAAGGATCACGTGATCCGCGGAAAGGATCTCACCCCTGTCCGCGGTGATCACGGGCTCCTGTCCCAGAGAGAGCAGCGCGTTCTGCACGCTGTGGAGATTGCCTGCTCCGTAATCAATGATCGCGATCATAGCGTACCCCCTCTACCATTTCTTTCTCATCTGGACCGGGTCGCTTGTTACATCTATGCCGAGCTTGCGGAAGCTCTTGATATCCACCTCCGAAAGCATTGCGGTCGTGTGCGCCTGGCAGCCGCGAAGCTCCGGGATCTTGTCCATGGAGCGGCGCGCGTTCTCATCGCTGATCGATGACATGGCGAGGGCGATCAGCACCTCGTCCGTGTGGAGGCGCGGATTCCGGCTCCCCTGGTAGCGCACCTTCAGATCCTGAATGGGCGCGATCGCTTCCGGCGCGATCAGACGGACGTCGTCCGGCACGCCTGCCATATATTTGAGCGCGTTCAGAAGAACGGCCGCGGAAGCTCCGAGAAGATCCGAAGTCTTGCCGGTGATGATCTTCCCGTCCGCAAGCTCGATCGCGGCGGACTCAAGTCCCGTCTCCTGCGCTCTTTCCTTTGCCGCTACGGTCACCTTCCGGTCATCGGTCGTGATCTTCGCCTGCTTCATGAGCAGCTCGATCTTTAAGACCTCCGACTCGCCGATTCCCTCGGAGACGACCTTGTTGATCGCCTGATAATAGCGGCGGATGATCTCCTGGCGCGACGCCTCACAGCAGGCCTCGTCGTCGACGATGCAGAAACCGGCCATGTTGACGCCCATATCCGTCGGGGACTTGTATACCGACTCCCCGAAGATCGCCTCGAACATGGCGGAGAGGACGGGAAAGATCTCGATGTCACGGTTGTAATTGACGGTGGTCTCCCCGTACGCCTCCAGATGGAACGGATCGATCATGTTGACGTCGTTGAGGTCGGCGGTCGCCGCCTCGTAGGCCATATTCACCGGATGCTTGAGGGGAAGGTTCCAGATCGGGAAGGTCTCGAACTTCGCATAGCCCGCCTTGATGCCGCGCTTGTTCTCGTGATAGAGCTGCGACAGGCAGGTCGCCATCTTCCCGCTTCCCGGGCCGGGCGCCGTCACCACCACGAGCGGGCGCTTCGTCTCGATATAATCGTTTTTCCCGAAGCCTTCCTCGCTGATGATCAGCGGCACGTTCGCCGGATAGCCTTCAATGGTATAGTGCAGATAGACGCGGATGTTCCTGCGCTCGAGCCTCTCCTTGAACTGTCTGGCGCCGCTCTGCCCCTCGTAGTGGGTGATCACGATGCTGCCCACATAGAGGCCGCGCTTCTCGAATTCGCCGATCAGACGCAGGACATCGATATCATAGGTGATCCCGAGGTCGCCGCGCATCTTGTTCTTCTCGATGTCGGCAGCGTTGATGACGATGACGATCTCCGCCATATCAGAGAGCTGCAGCAGCATGCGCATCTTGCTGTCCGGATGAAAGCCCGGAAGCACGCGGGACGCGTGGTAATCGTCAAACAGCTTCCCACCGAACTCCAGATACAGCTTATCGCCGAACTGGCCGATCCTTTCCCTGATATGCTCAGACTGGATGCTGAGATATTTGTCATTGTCAAATCCAATTCTCATAATAAACCCCCGCTGATCTAAAAATGAATACGCACCACAAATAAAAAAAAAGCCGGAAATGGGACTCGAACCCACGACCTACGCATTACGAATGCGTCGCTCTACCGACTGAGCTAATCCGGCATTGGCAAGGCGGCACAGCCGCTGTCAACTTCTGTATTATACTCAAAGAACAGGAAGATTGCAAGATGTTTTTTGCCGCATAATCTTCTGTTTACAAAAAAACAGTTCTGTGCTATAATCCAGCAGGTAAGGGAGGGAACTCCCGGACAGCGCGCAGATATAGTTCATTGGTAGAACACCAGCTTCCCAAGCTGGGGAGGCGGGTTCGATTCCCGTTATCTGCTCTTTAAAAAACCGCACCCGGCCGGGTGCGGTTTTTTTTCTTCTCTTTGCGGGGAGGCCTCAGCTTCCCTCGGTCTCGATCTTGCTCTCAAGCTCTTCCTTGAGACTCTTTTTACTCCTGCGGGCGGCGGCTGTCCCCTTCGCGCCGGCTTTCTTTACGGCCTTCTGCGCCGCTGCTTTTCCGGCGGTCCTGCCTGCCCTGCTCTTTCTGGCGGCCTGGGCCTTCTCATTGGCCGATTCCTTCTCCTCGACGCGGGTGCAGGTGAAAATACTGATGCCCATCGGCGGGACCTTGATCCGGATGGAGTTTGGTCTTCCGTCGCACTCTTCTTTCTTCGACGCCTTTACACGCGGATTGACGTTTCCGCTTCCGCCGTACTCTTCCCGGTCGCTGTTAAAGATCTCTTTGTACTTCCCGGCAAAGGGAACGCCGATCTTGTGATTCTCATAGGTGAGTGCCGAGAAATTGCATACGATCAGCAGCGTCTCCTCCTCGCGGCCGCTCTTTCTGAGGAAGACCAGCATATTCTCATTCGCGGAGATGCTGTTGATCCATTCAAATCCCTCCGGCGCGTAGTCGAGGGCGTAGAAGGCCCGCTGGCTGCGGTACAGTCTGTTCAGGTCGCTCACATAGGTCAGCAGCTGCCGGCAGTCCTCCTGCTCCTGCTCCGCCGCGTCCAGGGGGCGGACCGGATCCCAGGCGCGCTTTGCGCCGTAATCCTGTCCCATGAACAGAAGCTTCTTCCCGGGATGAGCGGCGGCATAGCCGTAGGCTGCCCGCAGATTGGCAAACTTCAGCGATCTGCGTCCGGGCACCCGTCCGAGGAGGGAACCCTTGTCCGCCGTCACTTCAGAGTGCGGCAGGGCGAGCATATACTGCTCGCTGTAGTTGTAGACCATGCTGAAGGTCAGCTCGCCGTGATGCGGTCCGCGGAAGATCGGGTCAAGCTGCATATAGCCGAGGAAATCATTGCGCCAGCCGTCGTTCCATTTATAGTCGAAGCCGAGGCCGTCGTCCTCGATGGAGCCGGTCACCTTCGGCCACAGGGCACTCTCCTCCGCGATCAGCAGCGCGCCGCTGCCGTCCTTGTGGAAAGCCCTGCTCAGGTTCTTAAAGAAATCGACCGCCTCCAGGTTCTCGTTTCCGCCGTAGATATTGGCGATCCACTCTCCGTCCTTGCGGTCATAATCCAGATAGAGCATGGAGGCAGCGTCCTCCACGCGGATGCCGTCCGCATGGAACTCATCCTTCCAGTACATGGCGTTCGCGATCAAAAAGCAGCTGACCTCGGGACGTCCGTAGTTAAAGATGAGCGTATCGTGACGGCGGTTGTATCCCTGTCTGGGATCCAGATGCTCGTAAAGGCAGGTGCCGTCAAAGCCGCAGAGAGAATTGATATCTCTCGCGAAATAGGCGGGCGTCCACGCAAGGATGACGCCGATCCCCCTGCCGTGCAGATAATCGATAAAATATTTCAGGTCTTCGGGCGTTCCGTAGCGCGATGTGGGCGCGTAATAGACGGTCGTCCGCAGACCGGCGCTCTCATCCTCGCTGTGCTCCATCACAGGCATCAGCTCCACATGCGTATAGCCCTCCGCCTGCACGTGGGAGGCGATCATCGGCGCGAGCTCGCGCCAGTTATAGAAATCTCTCCCGTCGCCGGGCTCGGCAAAGCTTCCCGGATGGACCTCGTAGACCGCCATGGGCTGATCTTTCCCGGAGACCTTCGGTCTCTCCTGCATCCAGTGCCCGTCCGACCACTTAAATTCCTCTTTCGAGGGAACGATGCTGGCCGTGCCGGGGCGAAGCTCACAGGACTGTCCGAACGGGTCGGACTTTAAGAAGGTGAGCCTGGTCCTCGTCTTGATCTCGTATTTATAAAGCTCGCCCGGTCCCACGCCGGGAACGAACAGTTCAAAGACGCCGCTGTCCCCGCGCCGGTTCATGGGAAGGCGCCTGCCGTCCCAGAGGACAAAATCCCCGACTACGCTCACTCGCATCGCGTTGGGTGCCCAGACGGCAAAGAGAACGCCGTCCACGCCGTCCACGGTCATCGGATGAGCGCCGAGCCAGTTGTAGATATCATAGGCAATGCCCGCGTTAAATCTCCGCAGCACCGCCTCGTCGATCTGCGGGCCGAAAGCATAGGCGTCCCGGATCTGAATGACGGAATCATCATCAAAGAGGACTTTGAACTGATACTCCGGAATCTTCTTTCCGGGAATGAGGGCGGCGTAAAAGCCGGTCTCATCCTCAAGGTCCATCGGATATTCCTTCCCGTCTCCGGTGACGACCGTAACTTCTTTGGCTGTCGGCACAAAGACCTGAAGAAGCACTCCCTCCTTTGTGACCTGCGGGCCGAGAACGGCGGAGGGATGATCCTCCTCCGAATAGACGATCCCTTCCACGGCAGCCCAGTCCATCATATCATAGAGTTTTTTATCCATAACGGCACCTCCCCTAAAGCGGTCGACCTGCTCCCTGTATTGTACCATTTAAACGTAAAAAACACAACGGCAACAGCACGCCGCTCAGGCTTCCTCCCCGATCGCGTGCAGGAACAGACCGCTGCGCAGCTTCGGTTCGAACCAGGTGGACTTCGGCGGCATCAGCAGCCCCGCGTCCGCGACCGCAAACAGTTCCCCGATGGAGGTCGGGTACATGGAAAAGGCAGCAGCGGCGCCGCCGCGCACGCGCTTCTCCAGTTCTCCGAGCCCGCGGATCCCGCCGACAAAATCGATCCGCGGATCCTCCCTGGGATCGTCGATCCCAAAGAGCGGGCCGAGGATCCTCCGCTGCAGGACGGCGACATCCAGTCCGTCCACCGGCCCCGCGCTAAGCTCGTCCGGCAAAAACTCCAGCCTGTACCAGCCGGAGGGAAGGAAGAGTCCCGCCTCGCCCTTGTGCGCCGGGCGCACCGGCTCCGCGGAGGGCGTGACCTTTGCGGTTTTTTCGATAAACGCGAGGATCTCCTCCTCCGTATGTCCGTTCGCGTCCTTCAGCACGCGGTTATAGTCAAGGATGGTCAGTTCGTCGTCCGGGAACATGACGCAGAGGAAATAGTTGAAATCCTCCCTGCCGGTATAGTCCGGCTTTCTCTCCCGGCGCATCTGTCCGACGCGCACGGCGGAGGCCGCCCTGTGATGCCCGTCCGCGATATAGAGTTCCTTCACGGACAGGAGCGCTTCGCGCAGGCTGTCTCTTTCCTGCCCGTCGATCTTCCAGCCCCTGTGGCGGATCCCGTCCTCAGAGGTAAAATCAAAGGCCGGTGCCTTCGCGCAGGCCTCTTTCACGATGCGCGAGACCGAAGGGTCTCTTCTGTACGCGAGAAAGATCGGCCCCGTCTGCATCCCGCAGGTATCGACATGGCGGATCCTGTCCTCCTCTTTGGCCGCGCGCGTATTCTCGTGCTTTTTGATGACGCCCTCCAGATAATCGTCGATCGACGCGCAGGCAACGATGCCTGTCTGCGCCTTCCCGTTCATCGTAAGCTCATACACGTAGTAGCACGGCTCTTCATCCTGCACGAAGGTCCCCTCTGCGAGGCGGTCCCTGAGCATCTGCGAAGCCTTTTCATAGACCTCCGGGGCGTACATATCCTGCTCCGGGGCAAACTGTGTCTCAGGCCGGTCGATGTTCAAAAAAGAAAGAGGACGCCCCTGCACCTGTGCACGGGCCTCCTCCCTGCTGTAGACATCGTACGGAAGCGCAGCCGTCTGCGCTTCCAGTCCCTCTGCGGGCCTGATACCTTTAAATGGAATCAGATCTGCCATTTTACTATTCCTTTCTGTCTTTCAGCATACAATGCGGACGCGGATCACGCCGTCCACGGTGCTCAGCGCATCCAGATCCGCGCTGCCAAGCTCCTCCTCCAGGTCGATCAGCGTGTACGCGTACTCGCCGCGGCTGGTGTTGCTCAGATTTGCGATGTTATAGTTCTCAAGGACTGCGGAAAAGCTGTTGATCATTTTTTTGACGTTCTTGTGGTAGATCGCGATCCTTGAAGCGCTTTCGCATTTTCCCATGTTGCACTGCGGGTAATTCACAGAATTGCGGATATTCCCGTTCTCGATAAAATCGACGACCTCATTCACCGCCATCACCGCGCAGTTCTCCTCGGACTCCTCGGTGGAAGCGCCCAGATGCGGGGTGATCAGCACGCCCTTTTTCCCGATCGTCCCGGGATTGGGGAAGTCGCACACATAGCGGTGCAGCCGGTCCTCCTCCAGAGCCTCGACGACCGCCGCCTCATCGACCAGAAGGTCACGGGCGAAATTGAGGATCACCGCGGAGGGCTTCATCAGGCTGATCGCCTCCCTCCCGATCATCCCGCGCGTCTCATCGGTCAGCGGGACGTGGATGGTGATGTAGTCGCACTCTTTGAAGATCTCATTCACATCGCTGATATGCCGGATGCTTCGCGAAAGGCTCCAGGCCGCGTCTACGGAAATATAGGGGTCGTATCCGAGGACCTCCATGCCCAGATGGACGGCTGAATTCGCCACAAGCACACCGATCGCGCCAAGCCCGATCACGCCGAGCTTTTTCCCGGAGAGCTCGCTGCCGGCAAACTGTTTCTTTTCCTTCTCCGCCGCCTTCGCGATCTCGGGATCGTCCGCGCGGGAAACCGCCCAGTTGATGCCGCCGACGACATCCCTGGCCGCCAGCAGCATGCCTGCCAGCACCAGCTCCTTGACGCCGTTCGCGTTCGCGCCCGGCGTGTTGAATACGACGATGCCTCTCCTCGCGCACTCATCCAGCGGAATATTATTGACACCGGCGCCTGCCCGCGCGATCGCGAGCACACGGTCCGGGATCATGACCTCATTCATGTCCGCGCTGCGGACCAGGACGAAATCGGCCTGGGTCAGGTCGTCCGTCTCCTGGTAGTTACGGGATAACCCCTCGGTCCCCCGCTTCGCGATGGGGTTCATTTTTTTATAAGTGAACATGCTGCCTCTCTTCTGTCTCAGTGCGCCGCCTCATACTCTTCCATGAACGCGACCAGTTTCTCCACGCCTTCCTTCGGCATCGCGTTGTAGATGCTCGCGCGCATGCCGCCGACGCTCCTGTGTCCCTTGAGGTTGACAAAGCCTGCCGCTTCCGCTGCCTTTACAAATTCAGCGTCCATATCGGCGTCGCCCGTCACAAAGGGAACGTTCATCAGGGAGCGGTCCTCTTTGCGGACCGTGCCCTTAAACAGCCTGCTCCTGTCGAGGTAGTCGTACAGGATGGCCGCCTTCTCCTCGTTGCGCTGCTTCATGACCTCAAGGCCGCCCATGGCCTTCAGCCACTTGAACACCTTGCCGCACATATAGATGCAGTAGCAGTTCGGCGTGTTGTAGAGGGAATGCGCGTCCGCGTGGGTCTTATATTTGAGCATGGTCGGCGTGCCCGGAAGCACGTCGTCGGTGATCAGGTCCTTGCGGACGATGGCGATCACCATGCCGGCGGGGCCGATATTCTTCTGTACGCCGCCGTAAAGGATGCCGTATTTTGTCACGTCCACCGGCTCCGAGAGGAAGCAGGAGGAAACGTCAGACACAAGGAGCTTGCCCTTCGTGTTCGGGAGCTTTTTATACTTTGTCCCGTAGATCGTATTGTTCTCGCAGATGTATACATAGTCGGCGTCGGGGCTGATGGGAAGGTCGCTGCAGTCCGGAATGTAGCTGAAGGTCTGATCCTCACTGGACGCGATCTTGTTGGCCTTGCCGTAGACCTGCGCCTCCGCGTAGGCTTTCTTTGCCCACTGCCCGGTCACGATATAGTCCGCAACACGGTTCTTCATCAGGTTCATCGGGACCATCGCGAACTGGAGATGCGCTCCTCCCTGCAGGAAAAGGACCTCATAATCATCCGGAATGTTCAGCAGGCTGCGAAGATCCGCTTCCGCCTCGTCAATGATCGTCTGGAAAGCCTTGGAGCGGTGGCTCATCTCCATGACGGACATGCCGGTTCCGCGGTAATCCAGCATCTCATCTGCCGCTTCCCGAAGGACCTCCTCCGGAAGAACTGCGGGGCCTGCCGAAAAATTGTATACTCTGCTCATTGGTCTGATCCTCCTAATTCTTTGCCTGTTTATTTGCAGTCGTCCTGGTCGAAGGCCTCGCTGATGGCATGACCTGCCGGGACCATCGGAAATACCTTATCGTCCCTGTCGATCACACAGTCGATGACGAAGGGCCCGTCCGCATGAAGTGCCGCCTCAAGCGCCGGAGCAAAGTCCTCCTGCCTCTCAACGCGCACTCCTCCGGCGCCGAGTCCCTCGGCGACCTTCACGTAATCCACTTTGTCCTGCAGGACCGTGTGGGAATATCTCTCTTCGTAGAACAGCGTCTGCCACTGGCGCACCATGCCCAGCACATGGTTGTTCACGATCACTTCGATGACCTTGATCCCCGAACGCGCCGCCGTCGCAAGCTCGTTGAGGTTCATCCTGAAGCACCCGTCGCCGGCCACATTGATGACCGTCTTTTCGGGGCGGCCGGTCTTTGCGCCGATCGCGGCCCCGAGGCCGTAGCCCATGGTGCCGAGCCCGCCCGAGGTGAGCAGCTGATGCGGTCTGCTGTACTTAAAGTACTGCGCGGCCCACATCTGGTGCTGGCCGACCTCCGTCACGATGATCGCGTCGCCGCCGGTCACACGGTAGATCTCTTCCATGATATACGGACCGGAGAGCACGCTCTTATTGTATTTGAGCGGATACTGTTCCTTCAGCCCCTCGACATAGCTGATCCACTCGCTGTGGTCCTGCTGATCGATGAGCGGCGTAAGGGCCGCGAGCACCTTCGCGGCATCGCCGATGAGGCTGCAGTCTACCAGGATGTTCTTGTTGATCTCGGCCGGATCCACGTCGATCTGGATGATCTTCGCCTTCTTCGCGAACTGCTTCGTGTTGCCGGTCACACGGTCCGAGAACCGCGCGCCGATCGTGATCAGCAGGTCGCAGGAGGAAACGCCGAGGTTCGCCGCCTTCGTGCCGTGCATGCCGAGCATGCCGCAGTAGAGGGGATCGTTCCCGTCAAAAGCGCCCTTGCCCATCAGGCTGTCCGTCACAGGCGCCTGCACGCGCTCCACAAATTCCCGAAGCTCTTTTGACGCATTCGAGATCACGGCGCCGCCGCCCACGAAGATAAAGGGCTTTTTCGCGCGGCGGATCATCCTGACAGCCGCGTCCAGGTCCTCGCCGCGGATATGGCAGCTGTCGGGAACGATGGGCTCCGGTTTTACATATTCATAGTCCGCGATCTCAGCCGTCGCGTTCTTGGTGATATCGATCAGGACGGGTCCGGGCCTGCCGCTCGCTGCGATCTTAAAGGCGCGGCGGACGGTGTCTGCCAGTGTGGTCACGTCCCTCACGATGAAATTGTGCTTGGTGATCGGCATGGTGATGCCGGTGATATCGATCTCCTGGAAACTGTCTTTCCCGAGGAGGGGAAGCCCGACGTTGCAGGTGATCGCAACGACAGGGACGGAATCCATGTAGGCCGTCGCAATGCCGGTGACGAGGTTCGTCGCGCCGGGGCCGGAGGTCGCAAGACACACGCCGACCTTTCCGGTCGCCCGCGCGTACCCGTCGGCCGCATGCGCCGCGCCCTGCTCATGGGACGTCAGGATGTGGCGGATCTCGCCGCTGTGCTTGTACAGTTCGTCATATACGTTCAGGATGGCGCCGCCCGGATATCCGAAAACGGTATCGACACCCTGCTCTTTGAGACATTCTATTAAGATCTGTGAACCGTTCAGTTTCATTTATTCTCCTCTTTCTGCTGTGTTCCCGGGATCTCAAGTACTGCGCCCCTGTTTCCGCTCGTGACCTGCGCAGCGTACCGGGCAAGGTAGCCCGTCGTGATCTTCGGCTCGCGCGGCTTCCATGCGGCGCGGCGCCTCTTAAGTTCCTCTTCGTCGACAAGGAGGTCGAGCTTCAGGGCGGGGATATCGATCCGGATCGTATCGCCCTCTTCGACGAGCGCGATCGGTCCGCCCACAGCTGCCTCCGGTGATACATGGCCGATGGAGGCTCCTCTGGACGCGCCGGAGAAACGTCCGTCCGTGATCAGCGCCACAGAGCTTCCGAGGCCCATGCCCGCGATCGCGGATGTCGGGTTGAGCATCTCGCGCATTCCGGGGCCGCCCTTCGGTCCCTCGTAGCGGATGACCACCACGTCGCCCGGTACGATCTTTCCGCCGAGGATGGCCTCGATGGCGTCCTCCTCGCAGTCAAAGACTCTCGCCGGCCCTTCGTGCACCATCATCTCGGGCACGACCGCGGAGCGCTTGACGATACCGGAATCCGGCGCAAGGTTGCCCTTGAGCGCGGCAAGTCCGCCGTTTTCGCTGTACGGCTTCTCCACGGGGCGGATGACCTCAGGATTTCTGTTCTTCGCGTCCGCGATATTCTCGCCGACCGTCTTTCCCGTGACCGTCATGCAGTTCAGGTTCAGGAGATCTTTCTTCGTAAGCTCCTTCATGACTGCGTAAACGCCGCCCGCCTCATTCAGGTCCTCCATGTAGGTCGGACCGGCAGGAGCAAGATGGCAGAGGTTCGGTGTGCGCGCGCTCACCTCGTTCGCGATATCGACGTTCAGCTCTACGCCTGCCTCATGCGCGATCGCGGGAAGATGCAGCATGCTGTTCGTGGAACAGCCGAGGGCCATATCCACGGTCAGTGCGTTCATAAAGGCTTCCTTCGTCATGATGTCTCTCGGGCGGATATTCTGCTCGAGGAGCTTTACGATCTGCATGCCGGCCTCTTTGGCGAGGCGGATGCGGTCGGAGTAGACGGCGGGGATGGTCCCGTTTCCGCGAAGCCCCATGCCGAGCGCCTCCGTCAGGCAGTTCATGCTGTTTGCGGTATACATGCCGGAACAGGAACCGCAGGTCGGGCAGACGTGCAGCTCAAAATCTTCCAGCTCCTCGTCCGTGAGCTTGCCCGCGGTGTACTCGCCGACAGCCTCGAACATCGAGGAGAGGCTCCTCTTCTTTCCGCCCACATGTCCGGCAAGCATCGGGCCGCCGGAGACAAAGATCGTGGGGACATTGACCCTGGCGGCTGCCATCAGCAGGCCGGGAACATTCTTGTCACAGTTGGGGATCATGACCAGGGCGTCAAACTGGTGCGCCTTCGCCATACACTCCGTGGAATCCGCGATCAGATCCCTGGTCACCAGGGAGTACTTCATCCCCTCATGCCCCATGGCGATACCGTCGCAGACCGCGATGGCGGGGAAGACCCTCGGTACGCCGCCCGCCATGGCTACGCCCATTTTGACGGCTTCCGTGATCTTATCGAGGTTCATATGTCCGGGGACGATCTCGTTATATGAATTTACGATCCCGATCAGCGGCCGTTTCATCTCTTCCTGGGTGAAACCAAGAGCGCCGAACAGAGATCTGTGAGGTGCCTGCTGAATGCCTTTTTTGACAGCATCGCTTTTCATATCCGCTATTCTCCTTTCCGTAACCTGCGCTGACGCATTGAAGTATATATTAATTTATTTTTTGCGATATTTCAACCCAATGCGGTAAAATTGTGCTATACTGACGTTACTATTCAAGGCATTTGCGGAGGCCGCACATGGATAAACTGGATGTACAAATATTGAATGAACTGCGGGAAAATGCCCGCCAGACCGCTTCCGAGATCAGCAAGAACATACATCTCTCAGTCTCGACGGTCATTGAACGCATCAGAAAAATGGAAAAGTCGGGCGTCATCCGGCAGTATACGGTCATCACCGGGGATTCGAACCTCGGGAACGATATCTCCGTCCTCATGGAGATCGCCATCGAGCATCCCAAATATATCGACAGCTTTATCGAGGCGGTCAGCGGCAATCCGAACATCATCGCCTGCTACTATCTGACCGGCGAATTTGATTTCATGCTGAAGATCTGCTGCCGCTCCTCCGAGGAACTCGAGCAGATCCACAAAGCGATCAAGGACCTGGAGGGCGTGCGCTTCACGAAAACGCACTATGTGCTCCGCACGGTCAAGAACACCCACTCCTCCATGGTCAGTCCCGACAGCGACATTCTCGGAAAACTCTGATCCGCGCAGGGATAACAAAAAAAGAAAACGGGCTCCGCACGCGTGCGGAGCCCTTCCTTTTGTTTTCTGTTCTGTTTTCGCATCGCAGCATCCCGCATACGGCTGCCGCACCTGTTACTTCGCGAGGGTTTTCGTGTGATCCAGGATCTTCTGGTATACGACGTACGTGTAGTGAAGTCCGTCCGTTGTTCCCCGGCCGTTCTTTGTGTTTACGTACTTCTTTCTTATCAGCCAGGCATTCATATCGATATATCTGTCTTTGAAGGCTTTCTTCAGTTCCGCATTCACCTTGTTCACATTGGAGTTTTTATATGGCGACGTCGTCCTCGATGTCGGGTTGACGCTCTCAACGTAGAACTTTACCTTCGGGTACTTTTTGATCCAGCTGTTGTAAATCTTTTTGATATTTTTTGCGTTACTCTTCGGGTTTCCGTTTCCGTTCACCCCGAAATTCAGGATCACCACGCAGTTTTTCCGATACTTCCTGATCATGGTGTCAAGTTTGCCCGTCAGATCTCCGCCTTTCCCGATGCACGACACACTCCCGCCGTTTTTCCACACGAACGCGCAGTCGTCCTTCGCTTTAACGGTGGATTCCGTCATATGCATCGTTCGGGAGTCGCCAACGAAAATGTACACCTTCTTGTTCTTGTTCTTGTTCTTTGCCGACACGTAAGACGTCGAGGCCGGAACTCCGACGTTGGTGTAAATAGCAAACGCCTGGCTTGTGAACAACATGACAAAAAGCAAGCTTACAATTAAAAACCTGCACTTTCCGGCTGCTTTTCTCATTTTAATTCCCCCCTGATGATTGCTTGAAAAGAGGGTATGGATGATCTCGCTTATTTCGATTCTGCGGTATTCTGGCTGGCCTTTTCGACCTCAGCGATCGCGGACTTGCGCATCGGGATGCGGCAGTTTCGGTTGCTTCCGAACTCAACGATACAGTCGTCTCCCTCGACCGCGATGAGTACGCCGTAGAAGCCGCCGGACGTAACGACCGTATCACCGACTTCCATCGATTCCCACAGGGCGTTCATACGTTTTCTCTCTTTATTCTGCGGGCGCATCACAAAAAGATACATAAATCCGCCGATAAGGATCACGTAGAAGACAAGAATCAAAAGTCCGCCAGCGCCGCCGCCGGAAGCTTCCGCAAGTAAATTCATCATTACACTATTCCTCCTGTTTTTGATCTGCGCTCACTTTGGCGCCATTTCCAACTAATCATACACAACTGCGCCCATCTTTTCAAGCTTCTCTTTTTTAAATGCGCGGTAGCGCCCTTCGTCGATCGCCTCCCGGATCTGCTCCATCAGGTGATTATAATAATAGAGGTTATGCAGGACGCAGAGCCTGAGGCCCAGGACCTCCCCCGCTTTCAGCAGGTGGCGCAGGTACGCTCTCGAGTGGTGCCTGCAGGCGGGGCATCCGCATCCCTCCTCGATCGGGCGCTCGTCGAATTCATAGCAGGCGTTCATCAGGTTGAGCCTTCCGTACTCGGTATATACGTGTCCGTGCCGGCCGTTCCTGCTGGGGTAAACGCAGTCAAAGAAATCGACGCCGCGATCCACTGCTTCCAGGATGTTGGCGGGCGTCCCGACGCCCATCAGGTAGATGGGCTTATCCTCCGGAAGGTGAGGGACCACCTTCTCGATGATCCGGTACATCTCCTCGTGGGTCTCCCCCACCGCCAGGCCGCCGATCGCGTAGCCGTCCAGATCCATATCCGCGATCCGCTTCGCGTGCTCGATGCGGATGTCGTCATAGACGGCGCCCTGGTTGATCCCGAAGAGCAGCTGCTCCGGATTCACGGTCCCCTCCAGCGCGTTCAGTTCCTTTATCTTTTCCCTGCAGCGGATGAGCCAGCGGGTCGTGCGGTCCACGGAGGGCTGCACATAGCTGCGCTCCGCCAGCGCCGGCGGGCACTCGTCAAACGCCATGGCGATCGTCGATCCGAGGTTCGACTGGATCTGAATGCTCTCCTCCGGGCCCATAAAGATCTTATGCCCGTCGATATGGGAACGGAAGGTCACGCCTTCCTCCCTGATCTTCCGCAGATCTGTCAGCGAAAAGACCTGAAAGCCGCCCGAGTCGGTCAGGATGGGCCTGTCCCAGTTCATGAACTTGTGCAGGCCTCCGAGACGGCGGATCGTCTCATCGCCGGTCCGCACATGCAGATGGTAGGTATTGCACAGCTCTACCTGGGTGCCGATCTCCTTTAAGTCCTCGCAGGCGACGCCGCCTTTGATGGCCGCGGCCGTTCCCACATTCATAAAGACCGGGGTCTCAATGGTCCCGTGCACGGTGGCGAGCCTTCCCCGGCGCGCCTCCCCGTCTTTCCTTATCAGTGTATATCCTCTGTCGCTCATTCCCGTCTCCTTTTACAGCGCGTATAACAACGACATTATACGGGAATACCCCGCAAAAGACAACAATTTGCAGTTTGCTTTTCCATTTAAATTGTCATATAATAATCCATACTTTAACCTTTAAGAAGGAGGCAGGCAGCGGATGCTGCCAGAGAATATGACACAGAATACCTGTTACTCACTTGGTATCGATATCGGTTCAACGACGGTCAAGATCGCGGTCCTGGACAAAGACCGCCGCGTTGTGTTCTCGGATTATGAGCGCCATTACGCGAATATCCAGGAGACGCTGGCCCTTCTGCTCGAGCGGGCCGAGGGCAGTCTCGGCAGGTTCACCTGCCTTCCCGTGATCACGGGGTCGGGCGGGCTTACTCTCGCGAACCATCTGGAGGTCCCCTTTGTACAGGAGGTCATCGCCGTCGCCTCATCCCTTGAGCTTCTGGCACCGCAGACAGATGTTGCCATCGAGCTGGGCGGCGAGGACGCGAAGATCATCTACTTTGACGGCGGCACCGTGGAGCAGCGCATGAACGGCATCTGCGCCGGCGGCACCGGCTCCTTCATCGACCAGATGGCAAGTCTTCTGCAGACGGACGCCGCGGGCCTCAACGCCTACGCGGAGAACTATCAGTCCCTGTATACGATCGCCGCGCGCTGCGGCGTTTTCGCGAAGTCGGACATCCAGCCGCTCATCAACGAGGGCGCGACCAAGGAGGATCTGTCCGCTTCCATCTTCCAGGCTGTCGTCAACCAGACCATCTCCGGTCTCGCCTGCGGCAAGCCGATCCGGGGCCACGTCGCCTTTCTGGGCGGCCCCCTGCACTTCCTTCCGCAGCTTCGTGAGGCGTTCATCCGCACGCTGAAGCTCGATGACGAACATGCCATCGTTCCGGAAAACTCGCATCTTTTCGCCGCGATCGGCGCCGCGCTGAACAACGATAAGAGCAGCGAAGCCGATTCAAAAGCGCTGATCAGCCGGCTCCGCGGACACATCCGCCTGGAGTTTGAGGTCGCGCGTATGGAGCCTCTCTTCGAGACCCGCGAGGATTATGACGAGTTCACCGAACGCCAGAACAAATACAACGTCGTCACCGGCGACCTCGAGAACTACGAGGGGGACTGCTTCCTCGGGATCGACGCCGGCTCTACGACGACCAAGGCCGCCCTTGTCGGAAAGGACGGCGAGCTTCTGTATTCCTTCTACAGCAACAACAACGGCAGCCCGCTGAAGACATCCATCCGCGCCATGCAGGAGATCTATTCCCTCATGCCCGACACCGCGCGGATCGCCTACAGCTGTTCCACCGGCTACGGCGAGGCCCTGATCAAGGCTGCCCTCATGCTCGACGAGGGCGAGGTCGAGACGGTCTCGCACTACTATGCCGCGTCCTTCTTTGATCCGGAGGTCGACTGTATCCTCGACATCGGCGGACAGGACATGAAGTGCATCAAGATCAAGAATGAGACGGTCGATTCCGTGCAGCTCAACGAGGCCTGCTCCTCGGGCTGCGGTTCCTTCATCGAGACTTTCGCGAGATCCCTCAACTATTCCGTGCAGGACTTCGCGAAGGAGGCGCTTTTCGCGAAGCACCCCATCGACCTCGGAACGCGGTGCACGGTCTTTATGAATTCCAAGGTCAAGCAGGCACAGAAGGAAGGCGCCGAGGTGGCAGACATCTCCGCCGGCCTTGCCTACTCGGTCATCAAGAACGCGCTCTACAAGGTCATCAAGGTCTCTGACGCCTCCGAGCTCGGAAAGCACATCGTGGTGCAGGGCGGCACCTTCTACAACGACGCCGTGCTGCGCAGCTTTGAGCGGATCGCCGGCTGCGAAGCCATCCGGCCGGACATCGCGGGGATCATGGGTGCCTTCGGCGCCGCGCTGATCGCCCGGGAGCGCTATAAGGAGGGGATGGAGACGACCATGCTCTCCATCGGCCAGATCAACGATCTGCAGTTTACGACCAGCATGGCCAAGTGCAAGGGCTGCACGAACCAGTGCAGGCTCACGATCAACCGCTTCTCCGGCGGCCGGCAGTATATCTCCGGCAACCGCTGCGAGCGCGGCATCGGAAAACAGAAGAACAAGGACAATATCCCGAACCTGTTCGAGTTCAAGAACAAGCTCCTGTTCTCCTACACCCCGCGGGAGGAGACGAACGCCCCACGCGGGACGGTCGGCATCCCCAGGGTCCTCAATATGTACGAGAACTATCCGTTCTGGTTCACCTTCTTTGATACCCTCGGCTACCGGGTCGTGCTCTCTCCGCCCTCGACAAGGCAGATCTACGAGCTCGGGATCGAATCGATCCCCAGCGAGTCGGAGTGCTATCCGGCAAAGCTTGCGCACGGCCACATCGAATGGCTCATCCGCCAGGGCGTCCGCTATATCTTCTATCCCTGCGTTCCCTACGAGCGCACGGAGTTTAAGGAGGCGGGGAACCACTATAACTGCCCGATCGTGACCTCCTACGCGGAGAACATCAAGAACAACGTTGAAAATCTGCGCACCTGTAACGTGCGCTTCGAAAATCCCTTCATCGCCTTCACCTCCCTGAAGACGGCGAGGGACCAGCTGATCCGCTCCTTCCCGGATCTCCCGCGCGCCGAGGTGGCCCGTGCCGCCGAGGCAGGCTGGAACGAGATGGAGAAATGCCGCCAGGCCATGTACGACAAAGGCCAGGAGACCCTGAAGTACCTGGAGGAGACCGGCAGACGCGGGATCGTGCTCGCGGGCCGTCCCTACCACATTGACGGCGAGATCAACCACGGCATCCCCGAGCTGATCAATTCCTACGGCATCGCCGTGCTCACAGAGGACTCGGTCTCCCAGCTGAACCCGGTGGAGCGTCCCCTGATCGTCCTCGACCAGTGGATGTACCACAGCAGGCTCTACGGCGCGGCAAACTTTGTAAAGACCAGAGACGATCTGGACCTCGTCCAGCTCAATTCCTTCGGCTGCGGGCTTGACGCAGTCACGACCGACCAGGTAAACGATATTCTCTCCGGCTCCGGCAAGATCTACACCTGCCTGAAGATCGACGAGGTCAACAACCTGGGCGCCGCAAGGATCCGCATCCGCTCCCTGATCGCCGCCATCCGCGTGCGCGAGGAGCGCGAGACAAAGCGTGAGATACAGCCGGCGAACATTACGCCGGTGGTCTTCACCGAACAGATGCGCAAAGACTACACCATCCTCTGCCCGCAGATGTCGCCCATCCACTTTTCCATCCTGGAGGCGGCTTTCCGCTCCGGCGGCTACAACCTGGTCGTTGTGAACGCCGACGAGAGACGGGCCGTGGACACCGGCCTCAAATTTGTAAACAATGACGCCTGCTATCCGTCCCTGATCGTCGTGGGACAGATGATGGACGCGCTCCTCTCCGGGAAGTATGACCTGGACCGCACGGCCATCATCATGACACAGACCGGCGGCGGCTGCAGGGCTTCCAACTACGTCGGCTTCTTCAGGCGCGCGCTGCGCAAGGCGGGCATGGAGCAGATCCCCGTGGTCTCCCTGAATGTGAGCGGCCTGGAATCCAACCCGGGCTTCAAGATCACGCTTCCGCTGCTGCAGCGGGGACTCTACGCGCTGGTATTCGGCGACATCTTTATGCGCTGCCTCTACCGCATGCGCCCCTACGAGAAGGAAAAGGGTTCGGCGGACAGGCTGCACCGTCAGCTCGAGAAGGAATGCATCGACCTTGTCTCCGCAAAGCATCTCTCCCACAGCGGGTACAAGGCGCTGTGCCGGAAGATCATCCGCGCCTTTGACGCGCTTCCGGTGACGGACGAGAGAAAACCCCGCGTGGGCGTTGTGGGCGAGATCCTCGTCAAGTTCCTGCCGGCCGCGAACAACCACCTCGTGGAGCTTTTGGAGCAGGAAGGCGCCGAGGCGGTCGTCCCGGACCTGACGGATTTCCTTCTTTACTGTTTCTACAACACCAATTTCAAGGCCCAAAACCTCGGAATGAAAAAGTCTTCCGCTTTTGTGTGCAACGCGGGGATCTCCTTCCTGGAGATGATGCGAGGCACGGCGCGCAAAGAGTTTGAAAACAGCGTCCACTTTGATCCGCCCGCAAAGATCGATCACCTCGGCGAGATGGCGAAGGATGTCGTCAGCCTCGGCAACCAGACCGGCGAGGGCTGGTTCCTCACAGGCGAGATGCTCGAGCTGATCGGCAGCGGCGTCAACAACATCGTCTGCACGCAGCCCTTCGGCTGCCTGCCCAACCACGTCGTCGGAAAGGGCGTTATCAAGGAGCTCCGCAGACAGCACCCGCTCGCCAACATCGTCGCGATCGACTACGACCCGGGCGCCAGCGAGGTCAACCAGCTCAACCGGATCAAACTGATGCTCTCAACGGCACAGAAGAATTTGAAAAAAGAAGCGTAAATAAAGAAACGCAAAAAAAGCCGGCAGCCAAATGGCTGCCGGCTCTCTTCTTTTCTGTAAGACCCCCGTAGTCCTGTCTATTATACTCTGGACAGATATTCACCCGTCCTGGTGTCGATCTTCAGCTTGTCGCCGATCTCAACGAACAGCGGGACAAGGACCTGCGCGCCGGTCTCCACGATGGCGGGCTTGGTAGCGCCGGTCGCCGTATCGCCCTTGAAGCCGGGCTCGGTGTCCGTGACCTCGAGTTCAACAAAGAGAGGCGGCTCAACGGCAAAGACATTGCCCTTGTAGGAGCAGATCTTGACCATCTCGTTCTCCTTGACGAACTTGAGCGCGTCGCCGATCTGCTCGGAGTTCAGACCGATCTGCTCGTAGTTCTCGACGTTCATGAAATAGAAAAGATCGCCGTCATTATACAGATACTGCATATCTACGCGGTCAATATGAGCCGTCGGGAATTTTTCTGTCGGACGGAAGGTCTTCTCGACGACACCGCCGCTGACGATATTCTTCAGCTTCGTGCGTACGAATGCCGCGCCTTTACCGGGTTTTACATGCTGGAATTCAATGATCTGATAGATGTTGCCGTCGATCTCCAGTGTAACACCGTTTCTAAAATCACCTGCTGCAATCATATTGTGAAATCCTCCTTCT
>CAJOLD010000024.1 GCA_905235435.1 uncultured Lachnospiraceae bacterium | reverse complement strand
AAAAGCCTGTATTATTAAAAAAATAGAAAAGATATTCTTCTTCATTTAGCATTTTGATTTGGTATTTTATTGGATAATAGACATCAATATCAAAAAAATGCAGGTCATGTGCGACGGAGAGATCACGGAATCGGTCGCCGCGCAGGCGCTGGAGCTTCTGGGCGTGGACCGGCTCGGGCTTGACAACCTGGACCGCGAGATCCTTCTGACGATGATCAACAAATTCGGGGGCGGCCCCGTAGGACTGGATACGCTCTCTGCCGCGATCGGCGAGGATTCCGGGACGATCGAGGACGTCTACGAGCCCTTCCTGATCAAAAACGGATTTATCACGAGGACGCCCAAGGGAAGGGTGGTCACGGATAAGGCATACGGGCATCTCGGACTTGCCTGAGGAAGCGTGTGCCGGATTTCAGGTTGCATTTCAGGGTGTATCGTTTATAATAAGCATGAATGAGGAGGGCGGATATGGCCGGGAAAAATCAGACAGAGGTCCTGATCGACGGAAGGATCTACACGCTCAGCGGATATGAGAGTGAGGAGTATCTGCAGAGGGTCGCTTCTTATCTGAGCAGTAAGATCGGAGAGATCAAAAGATCCGAGGGCTATAACAGGCTTTCCCGGGATCTCAAATCGATCATGCTGGATCTGAACGTCGCGGACGATTATTTTAAGACAAAGAAGAAAGCGGACGGCTTTGAAGAGCAGATCGCCGAGAAGGACAGAGAGATCTATGACGTCAAGCGTGAGCTGGTCGCTCTGCAGGTGGAACTGGAAACTGCCTCGAAGACCATCGAATCGCTGAAGGATTCAAGGACCGAGGACCAGAAAAAGATCGCAGCCCTTGAGGCGCGGCTGGGCCAGAGACCGAATAATAACGGCAGCGCGGGAAGGCGTAACTGAAAAGAATATTTATTCCGGTAACAGAGCTGCAGAGGATTCCGGTCCGCATCTGCAGCTTTTGTTTTGAGTAAAGGGATTTCGTATGATAGAACTGCTTGCCCCGGGAGGATCGCCGGAGGGAATGAGGGCTGCCCTGCATGCGGGGGCAGACGCCATCTATATGGGCGGAAGCCGCTTCGGCGCGAGAGCCTTCGCCGTCAACGCGGATGAAGCCGGCCTGCTGGAGGCGATCGATACCTGTCATCTTCACGGCGCGAAGCTGTACCTGACGGTCAATACGCTTCTGCGTGATGATGAGCTTGAGGGAGACCTCTACGATTTCCTCCTGCCTTACTATGAGCGGGGCCTGGACGCGGTCCTGGTGCAGGACGTGGGCGTCCTCCGGTTTATCCGCAGAGAATTTCCGGATCTTCCGGTCCACGCGAGCACACAGATGACGCTGACCGGCGCGGACGGGGCTGCGCTTCTTAAGGAGCTCGGGGCGGAGAGGATCGTTCCCGCCAGGGAGCTGACCCTGGAGGAGATCCGCGAGATCCGCAGAAAGACAGATATCGAGGTCGAGTGCTTCGTGCACGGCGCGCTCTGCTACTGCTATTCCGGCCAGTGCCTGATGAGCAGTATGATCGGCGCAAGAAGCGGCAACCGCGGAAGATGCGCCCAGCCCTGCCGGCTCCCGTACAGGTGCGGCCGGGGAGAACAGCAGTATCTGATGAGCCTGAAAGATATCTGCACGCTGGACATCCTTCCGGAGCTTATTGACGCGGGCGTCTGCTCCCTGAAGATCGAAGGGCGCATGAAGCAGCCGGAATATGCCGCCGGTGTGACGATGGTCTACAGAAAATACCTGGATCTTTTAGAAGAAAAAGGCAGGGAGGGCTGGCATATTGACAGCGCCGACCGCGTGATTCTTAAGGATCTGTACTGCAGAGGCGGTTTTTCATCCGGGTACGCCGTCACCGAAAAGGGCCCGGAGATGATGTCCATGCACAGGCCGAACCATCAGGGGCCTGCCGCGGCAAAGGTCCTCTCGTCCGCAAGACGTGAGATCCGCGCGAAAGCGCTCTGCGCGCTGCATCCGGGCGATGTTCTGGAGATGGAGATCCGGGACAGGGAAGGCGGCAGTGTGGATCTGACGGTTTCCGCGGATGTCCCGGAGGGAGAGCAGTTTACGCTCGCGCTTCCGGCAGGAGCGGCCGGCCGCGCCCCGGGGGCAGGCGCCGTCCTGCACCGCACGCACGATCCCTCCCTCCTGCAGTCGATCCGGGAGAACTTTATAGAGAAACAGAAACAGGAAAGAATTAAGGGAACCTTCATTCTTCGCGAAGGAGAAAGCGCTATACTGGAGGTATCCTGCGGGGAGAGCAGGGCAAAAGCCCTGGGCGGGGAGGCGCAGAGGGCGCTGACCCGGGCCCTTTTGGCGGAGGACGTAAAGAAGCAGCTCTTAAGAACGGGGGATACGCCCTTTGTCTTTGAAAGCCTGGAGATCCGGATGGATGAAGGGCTCTTTATGCCCGTGCAGAGCATCAAACAGCTGCGCCGCAGCGCGCTGGCCCTCCTGGAGGAGGAGATCTGCGGGAAGTACAAAAGACGCGCTCCGGATGAGCGTCCGCAGCCGGAAGAGACGGCCGGGAAAGAGACGGCCGGGGAAGCTCCCGCGGAAGACAGAAAGCCTGAATCCGGGCCGCAGCTGCGGATCAGCTTTGAAACGGAGCAGCAGGCCCAGGCGGTGCTTGCCCATATCCGCGCGCTGAAAGAGGAAAGCGCCTCGGAGGCGGGAGATGATCTCTCCGGGATCCTTCCGGAGGCTGTCTATGCCGACTGCGCCCTGTTTTTGCAGCCCGGATGCGCGCCGGAGGAAGGAAGAAAAATGTTCCTCGGCATGGCTAAGCAGTTTCATGCCGCCGGCTGCCGGTTCCTTCTCGCCCTTCCGCCCATCTGGCGGTCCGGCATCAAAAAGCGGTTCCTTGCGGTCTTTGATGAGGATACGCTGCGCGCTGCCGACGGCTTCCTGGCAAAGAGCATGGAACAGCTTTCCTCCCTGCCCGCCGGGGAGATCACTGCGGATTCCTCCCTCTATACATGGAACAGGGAGGCGCGGGCCTTTTATAAGGAGCGCGGGGTCAGCCGCGATACGGTGCCCTTTGAGCTGACCTTCAGCGAACTTTTGGCAAGAGGTTGCGAAGGAAGCGAGATCGCCTTATACGGCCGCGTGCCGCTGATGGTCACGGAACAGTGCGTCAAAAAGAACACGGAGGGCTGCGCCGTGAGGACGGGGATCACGATGATCACCGACCGGAAGGGTGTCCGGTTTCCTGTGAAGAACCAGTGTGCCTTCTGTTTCAATATGATCTTCAACAGCGTCCCGCTGGACCTTCGGAGAGATCTTCCGAAGATCCGGCAGCTGGGCTGCGCGTCTTATCGCCTCTCCTTTACCTGCGAGAGCGGGGAGGAGACGGCCCGCATTCTTTCCGGGGACATCCCGGAGCAGTCCACAAGGGGACATTTTACACGTGGAGTAGAATGATATGTCGAATCTGATGACTCTCGGCCTGCAGACGGCTAAATATCTGATGATCGTCCTGATGGCGATCTATACGTTCCAGAGCTTTGCCGTTTTTAAGAGGAGCGGCGCGCAGGCCAAGGATATGGTCTTCCTGCGCCAGGACGTGTGCATTTTTATGTTCCAGTTCCTGGGCTATCTGGTGCTCTTTTTAAAGACCATGAACGCGCAGCTGATCATCTCATACGCCGCGCAGGCGCTGTATCTGGCCTTCACGCTGCTGCTGTTTCGGAATCTCTATCCGAAAGCGTCGAGGCTTCTGATCAATAATATGTGCATGCTCCTGACGATCGGGATGATCATGATCACGCGCCTTTCCTCCGACTGGTCCGTAAAGCAGTTCTGGATCATCTGCGCGGGGACCGTCCTGGCGCTCGTGATCCCGGTCATCATCCGGAAACTCAGCTTTCTGACGAAGATGACCTGGGCCTACGTGGTCGCCGGGATCGGACTGCTTCTTCTGGTCGTGGTCGCCGCCCAGGTGACGAACGGCGCGAAGCTGGCGCTCACGGTCGGCGGGTTTGCGTTCCAGCCCTCTGAATTTGTAAAAATCATCTTTGTCTTCGCGGTGGCCGGACTTCTTTCGGACGCGAGGGGGGATCTCCGCAAAATCATTCTCGCGACGGGACTGGCCGCCGTCCATGTGCTGATCCTTGTGATCTCCACGGACCTGGGCAGCGCGCTGATCTTTTTCGTGACCTATCTCATCATGCTCTATGCCGCGACCGGGAATCCCTTCCTTGTCTCGGCCGGGCTGCTTGCGGGCGCCGCCGCGGCTGTGCTGGCGTATTTCCTCTTCAGCCATGTCCGCGTCCGCGTTTCGGTCTGGCTCGATCCCTTCGCGGATTACGCGAATACCGGATACCAGATCAGCCAGGCACTGTTCGCGATCGCCGCCGGAGGCTGGTTCGGCACGGGCCTGTGCGAAGGCTCGCCGACCGCCATCCCCTACGTCGCGCAGGACTGTATGTTCGCAGCCATCTGCGAGGAGCTGGGGGCCGTCTTCGCGATCTGCCTCATCCTGGTCTGCCTGAGCTGTTTTATCATGTTTATCAACATTGCGATGAAGCTTACGAACCGGTATTACCGGCTGGTCGCCCTGGGGCTCGGGACCACCTACGCCATGCAGGTGTTCCTGACGATCGGAGGCACAACGAAGCTGATCCCGCTGACAGGTGTGACGCTCCCGCTCGTAAGCTACGGCGGAAGCTCCGTGCTGAGTACGCTGATCATGTTCGCGATCGTGCAGGGACTTTACATGCTGCGCATCGATGAGGAAAAGGAAGATGAGAAAGAGAGACAAGACCCCCGGAGGATTCCGGGTGAGGGAGATCCGGCTTGACACAACCGAACAGCCCGGCGGCAGCCCCGGAAGGGTGGACCGCGAGGACCGGTCGCGGAACACGGAGCTGGTGATCGTCACCTACCTGTTCGTGCTGCTGTTTGCCCTGCTGATCGGAACCGTTGTCTGGATCAATACGATCGGCCACGGCAGCCTGGTCTCCAATGTGAATAATACGAAAAAGGATTCGTCCGCGGACAAAGTGATCCGGGGCTCGATCGTGACGGAGAACGGCACGCAGCTGGCGGTCACGAACGTAGACGCGGACGGGCGCGAGTCGCGGTACTATCCCTACGGGCAGATGTTTTCCCACGTGGTCGGCTATGCCACCAACGGAAAGGGCGGTCTGGAGGCTTCCATGAACAATGACCTTCTGTCCACCCATTCTTCGCTGATGTCCCAGCTTCGGAGCGAGGAGAACAGCGAAAAACTGCACGGGGACAACGTGATCGTCACCCTCGATCCCAAACTGCAGGAGGCGGCCTGGTATGCCCTCGGCAGCAACCGCGGCGCCGTGGTCGTGATGGAGCCTGACAGCGGAAAGATCCTCGCGATGGTCTCCAAGCCCGACTTCGATCCCAATACGATCAGCCAGGAGTGGGAGAGCATGGTGGCCGACACCGCCAACAGCGCCCTGCTCAACAGAGCTTCCCAGGGACGCTATCCGCCGGGATCCACCTTTAAGATCCTTACGACGCTCGCCTATCTGCGGGAGCATCCGACCGACTTTGAAAGCTTCAGCTATGACTGCACCGGCTCCCTGACGCGCGGAGACGTTACGATCAACTGCTACAACTGGGAAGTGCACGGGCCGGAGGACCTGGAGGGCGCCTTCGCGCATTCCTGCAATACCGCCTACGCGAATATCGGCCTCGGGCTTGACAACGCAAAGTTCCGCAATGTGGCGGAGAGCTTCTGCTTTAATTCGACCCTGCCGACGACCTTCCCGCACAGCGAGAGCATTTTCCGACTGACCTCCGGATCCCCGGAGGAGGAGCAGATGACGACGGCGATCGGGCAGGGCGATACACTGGTCACGCCTCTGCACATGTGCATGATCGCCTCCACCGTCGCCAACGGCGGCATCATGATGAAGCCCTACTGCGTATCCAGGGTAGAGACCTATGACGGCGAGGTCGTTGAGGAGACGAAGCCCGCCATCTACAAGGAGCTGATGAGCGCGGACGAGGCGCAGGTGCTGACCCGCTACATGAAGGCGACCGTCAGCTACGGGACCGCCCAGGAGCTGGGATGGGGCTGGTACAGCTCCGCCGGCAAGACGGGATCCGCGGAGTATGAGACAAACGGAACGACCGGTACGCACTCCTGGTTCGTCGGCTTCTCCAATCCGGACGATCCGGATCTTGCGATCGCCGTGATCGCGGAGGACGGCGGTACGGGAAGCGAGACGGCCGTCCCCATCGCGCACGCTGTCTTTGACGCGTGGTACAGCTATTAAGAGCATCCTTCTGTATGTTGCAAGGCGGATAAAAATGGGTTATACTGGGTCTAATGAAGACCCGGCACGGCCGGGAGTCCGTTACATGGGAGGATTGCAGCATGATTGAAGCAACAAGCTGTGGCGGCGTGGTTATTTTTCGCGGGAAGATTCTTGTACTGTTCAAAAGCTACAAGAATAAATATGAGGGCTGGGTCCTCCCGAAGGGGACTGTCGAGCCCGGGGAGGAGTATCCCGATACCGCGATCAGGGAAGTACATGAAGAGACCGGAGCCAGAGCAACGATCGTAAAATATGTGGGAAAGAGCCAGTACACCTTCAGTATCCCGGAGGATACCGTCTCAAAGGACGTGCACTGGTATCTGATGATGTCTGACAGTTATTACAGTAAACCGCAGAGAGAAGAGTTCTTTGTAGATTCCGGATACTATAAATTCCACGAGGCCTATCATCTTCTGAAGTTCGCGAACGAGAAGACGATCCTGGAAAAGGCCTACAGCGAATATCTGGACCTGAAAAAACGAAACCTCTGGGGCACCGGGAAAATCTGAAGCGTAATGTCCGTGGCCGCACCTGGGTCACGGACGTTTTTATAAACGCAGGAACGCCCCGCGTTCCTGCCGGAGGTGTTTGATGGAGTGGTATCGGGATCTGTACCTGGACGGCGTTGGCCAAAAAGAGGCGGAGCGCATGCGAAAGAACGCAGAGTCCGGAAAGCGCATGCGGCGCGGAGTTTTTATCGTTATCGGCGCAAGCGGGAAACACCCGCTGGAGCTGATCCCCGCAAAGGAGATGCAGCGCCCGTATGTGCGTGAGAATATTCGCCTCGTCGCAGGCATCGCAAATGGGCGGGACGGCGCCCTGCGTATTGCGGAAAAGATCGTGACGGAGGTCTATGCGGGGACAGGAGGGTTTGACTTTACCGAATTTGGGGGTGCCCGTGTCTCCTGAATACTGACTGCCTAAGCAGGGATGGATAAAAATATATGCTTCAGATAATATTGTGGATACTCAGGATCCTGGGGATCCTGATCCTTGTCATACTCGGGCTGCTGCTCCTTGTGCTGCTGCTGGTTCTTTTTGTTCCGATCAGGTATGAAGCGGAAGCAAAAAAGAAAACGGGCAGGTTTGCCGCCAGGGGCTGTGTCCGGTGGTTCGCCGGGATTCTCCGGGTCAACGCAAGTTATAATAACCGGGGCGCCCTCGTGACGCTGCGGGTGTTCGGAAAGCCCCTCAAACAGATGCGGTTCGGCAGTCTGTCCGCCGCTGCGGCGAAGACCGGCCAGGAACCTGAAAACGTTGCTCTGCTCCTTCCGGATGAAGAGCCGGATGAAGAGCCGGAGGAGGCCGCGGAAACGCCTGCGGCGAAGGTGGAAGAGAAGCCGGCGGAGAAACCTGCGGCGAAGGCGGAAGAAAAGGCTGCCGACGCGAATGAAATAAAGCGCACGGAAACGGCCCCGGAGACGCCTGCGGCATGGGCGGAAGAGAAGCCGGAGGAAAATAAGAAACCGGAAAAGAAGAAGCTTCGAAAGAAAGAAAAGAAGCGCGAAAAGAAGCGCGAAAAGAAGCAGGCGAAGGACGCGGGCGGCGACGGCATTTTTGCGAAGCTGCTGCGGAATGTACACAGGATCCCGGAGACCTTCACAGACGCCATGAATTTCCTTTTCGGCGGCGGATCCGATACAAGCTTCGGGGAAAAAATAACGGAGCTTCAGGAAAAGGCAGAGCCCTGGCTTACGCCGGGCATGCAGAGGCTTTACCGCAAAGCCGTGCGCCTGCTGCTTAAGCTGCTTCATCACTGGCGCCCGCGAAAGATCAAAGGCTTTATCCGGTACGGTACGGGGTCTCCCGACATGACCGGAAAGCTGACGGGGCTGGCCTATGTCCTGCTCCCCGCATCGGGGGATGAGTACAGGCTGGTTCCCGAGTTTACGGAGGCCAAACTGGAAACTGACACATCGCTGTCCGGACATATCAGGATATGGTGGATGGCGCTTACATTGCTGAAACTGCTTGCCGACAGGCAGGCAAGAGCCCTGATCCGCAAGGTCAGGGGCAAAGGAGGAGAATGATGGCAGATAACTTTCAGAACACGGTAGCTTCACTGTTTCAGGGTATGGAGGATTTTATCACCTCCAAGACAGTGGTCGGAGAGCCAGTCTATATAGGAGACACCATTCTTCTTCCTCTGATCGAGGTATCGTTCGGCATGGCGGCTTCCAATAAGAATGAGGACCGCAGGAACACGAACGGCGGCGGCATGGGCGGAAAGATGGCGCCGACCGCGGTGATGATCATCCGCGGCGGACAGACCCGCGTGATCGACATCAAGAATCAGGACGGCCTGACGAGACTGATGGATCTGGTCCCGGATCTCGTGGAGAGATTTAAGTCCGGCGATCCCGCAAAGGACGAGGATGTCAAAAAAGCCGTAGACGAGATGTCCGCGAAGAAGGAGACTTTCTAAAGCGGCCGCCGGAGCGTAAAAAAGAGGCCTTCGCAAATGCGAAGGCCTCTCATCATATTATCCGGAAAAAACTTACGCTCTTTCAACTTTGCCGGAACGAAGGCAGGAAGTACAAACGTACATCTTCTTTGCCTGTCCGTTCACTTTGCAGGTGACATGTTTGATATTCGCTTTCCACATATGATTGCTTCTTCTATGAGAATGGCTCACGTTGTTTCCAAAATGAGCAGCTTTATCGCAAATTGCACATCTGGCCATGACTGCACCTCCTTGTATCGAACTAAGTCTTATATACGCAAAGACTTGCAACATGGACTATTCTAGCAGAAGAGAAAAGCTTTTGCAAGCGGTTTTTATAAAAACATCTCAAGTTATAAGCGCAGGATATAGCCTGTTCAATAAATTTAGATTGTTTGCAAACCTGACAAGTTCGGGTATAATGGAGAAAATGCCGTTTTGCGGCTTGATACCGGATAAAGGAGAATCAGGAAAATGAAGATCATTGATATTCTGCAGAAAGATGAAATGTCTCTTTCTTTTGAAGTGTTCCCGCCGAAAAAGGATACGGCGTTTGAAAACGTAAGGGTCGCTACGGAAAAGATCGCGGCGCTGCATCCGTCCTTCATGAGCGTCACCTACGGCGCCGGCGGCGGGCGCAGCAGATATACCGTCGACATCGCGAAGAATATTGAAGATAAATTTGACGTTCCGCTTCTGGCTCATCTGACCTGCATTTCTTCCACGAAGGAGGATGTAAAGAATCAGATCGAAGCCATCCGCGGCGCGGGGATCGAGAATGTTATGGCGCTCCGCGGCGATATCCCGGAAGAGCTGCAGGGATCGGACCGGAGCGACTGGGACTACCACTACGCGGTGGAACTCATCCGGGAGCTCAAAGAGGGACCCGATGATTTCTGCATCGGCGCCGCCTGCTATCCGGAGGTCCATCCGGAGAGCGCCAATCAGCGCGAGGATATTAAACACCTGAAAGAGAAGGTGGACGCCGGCGCGGATTTCCTTACCACGCAGATGGTCTTCGACAACAACCTGTTCTTCAGCTTCCTGTATAAGCTGCGCGAAGCCGGCGTCACGGTGCCGGTCCTTCCGGGCATCATGCCCATTACGAACGCGAAACAGGTCGAGAGCGCCATTAAGATGTCCGGCTCCTTCATGCCCCAGCGGTTCCGCACGATCGTGGATAAATTCGGCAGCGATCCGGAAGCGATGCGGCAGGCGGGCATCATGTACGCCGTGGACCAGATCATCGACCTCTACGCCAACGGAATCACGAATGTTCACGTTTATACGATGAACAAACCGGACGTCGCGGAGGGGATCAAGAACAACCTGCAGGGGATCCTCGGAAAGGATTTCCTGGATTCGGCAAACTGACAATGGATGACAACACCGTATTTGTAAAGCGTTATACAGGCAGCGAGGACTCTCTTTCGGCCGTGGATGCCGGGGAGGTCTGGCGGTATGCGGGATTTCCGGGCGGCCCTTCCGGGGAGGATGAGCCGCTGGAAGCACTTTTTGAAGAAGTGCTTGCGCAAAGCCGCGGGGTATTCAGGTACGACGTCTGCTACAGGCGTTTTCCGCTCCGGTTTGAAGACGGGATGCCCGTCCTTCCTTTTGCGCATTCTTCCAAAGGGCTTGCGCGCTGCCTTAGGGGCAGCAGGGAAGCCGTGATGATGGCCGCAACGGTCGGGATCGGTACGGACAGGATGATCGCCAGGGCGCAGCGCGAGAGCGCCGCCAGGGCGCTTCTTTGGCAGGCCCTCGGCGCGGAGCGTGTGGAGGCCCTTTGTGATACCTTCTGCGCGGATCTGCTAAAAGAAAGCGCGGATCCCGGGATCCGGGAGACGCCGCGGTTTTCGCCGGGATACGGAGATCTGCCGCTTGAGACGCAGAAAGATTTCGTGCGCATCCTGGACTGCAGCAGACAGATCGGCGTATCGCTCAGCGAGACCCTTCTGATGACGCCCTCCAAATCTGTGACTGCGATCTTCGGGATCCTTCCCGCCTGCGAGGACGGGAAGAGAGGCGAAGTGGCGGACCGGGGCGGACAGGGGTGCCGGGGCTGCGCGGCAAAGGACTGCATGTTCCGGAAAACGCCCGGGCGCAGCTGATCATTACAAGGAGGACCTATGGATATCGTTTCATATCTCAAAGACCATCTGGTCTTTCTCGACGGCGGCATGGGAACGCTGCTGCAAAAGCGCGGCCTGAAGCCGGGGGAGCTCCCCGAGCGGTGGAACATCGCTCATCCGGAAGAGATCATAGAGATCCATAAAAGCTATTACGAGGCAGGATCCAATATTGTCATCGCCAATACCTTCGGGGCAAATCCCCTGAAGTTTGAGAAAGAGGAGCTTCGGAGCCTTGTCACGGCAGGTGTGGAAAATGCCCTGCGGGCGAGAGAGGAGAGCGGCGGGGATCAGGAGAAGTTCGTCGGCCTTGATATCGGCCCGCTCGGAAAGCTTCTGCGCCCGTACGGCGACCTTGATTTCGAGGAGGCGGTCTCCCTCTATGCGGAAACGATCCGCATCGGAGCGGCAGCCGGCGCCGACCTGGTCTTTATCGAGACGATGAATGACAGTTACGATACGAAGGCTGCCGTGCTCGCGGCAAAGGAGGCCTGCAGCCTCCCGATCTTTGCTTCCAACGCCTACGGAGAGGACGGGAAACTGATGACCGGCGCGTCTCCGGCGGCGATGGTCGCCCTGCTGGAGGGCCTTGGCGTCTGCGCTCTCGGCGCGAACTGCTCGCTCGGGCCCGCGCAGATGAAGGATATCGTCGATGAGTATCTGAGGACGGCTTCCGTGCCCGTGCTGCTCAAGCCCAACGCGGGGCTTCCGCGCAGTGAAAACGGAAAGACGGTCTACGATGTGTATCCGGAGGAGTTCTCACAGCTGATGGAGGGCTACGTCCGGCAGGGCATCCGGCTCGCGGGCGGCTGCTGCGGGACGACCCCGGATTATATCCGCGCCACGGTGGAGAAGGCCGCGGATATCCCGCCGGTCCCGGTGACCGATAAGGGGATCACCGCTGTCAGCTCCGGAACGCACGCGGTAGAGTTTGGCGCCTCGCCCATCCTGATCGGAGAGAGGATCAACCCCACGGGCAAAAAGCGTTTCAAGCAGGCGCTCCGCGAGGGTGATATCGATTATATCCTCGGAGAGGGAATCCGCCAGCAGGAAAACGGCGCGCACGTCCTTGACGTGAACGTGGGCATCCCGGATATCGATGAAAAGACAATGCTGTCGAAGGTCGCCTATGAGCTTCAGGCGATCGTGGATCTTCCGCTGCAGATCGATACGACGGACGCCGAAGCCATGGAGGCAGCGCTTCGCCTCTGCAACGGGAAACCGATGATCAACTCCGCCAACGGAAAAGAGGAGGTCATGCGGGAGATCTTTCCGCTCGCAAAGAAATACGGGGGCCTGGTCGTCTGCCTGACCCTTGACGAGGACGGGATCCCGCAGGACGCGGAGGGGCGCGTGAGGATCGCCCGCCGCATGATCGAAACAGCGGCTTCCTACGGGATCGCGAAAAAGGATCTGATCTTCGACCCGCTCGCGATGACGGTCAGCGCGGATAAGGACGCGGCCATCGTCACGCTGGAGGCGCTCCGCAGGATCCGGGACGAGCTGGGGGCCAGGACCTCCCTCGGCGTATCGAACATTTCCTTCGGACTGCCCGAGCGCGAGATCATAACGGCTTCGTTTTTCTCGCTGGCGCTTGCGAACGGCCTTAGTGCCGCGATCATGAATCCGGGCTCCGCCGAGATGATGAAGGTCTATTACGCGTGGCGCACCCTGCAGGGCCTTGACGATAACTGCGCGGATTATATTGAAAATATTGGGAGATACAAAGCCCTTACAGCCGCGTCCGGAAGCGCTTCCGGTGGCTCTGCGCCGTCCGGCGGGGAGGCCTCGCCCGCGAAGGACGTGGGCGCGGGAGACGAGAGAAGTGCCCTTACGGACGCCATCATTCACGGGCGCGCCGTGCTCGCGGGGGAGCTTACGGAAAAGCTTCTTGCGGGACTTTCCGCGGACCCGCTTGCGATCGTTAACGAGCAGATCATTCCCGCGCTGGATACCGTCGGCCGGGGATTTGAGAAGAAGACCATGTACCTTCCCCAGCTTCTGATGAGCGCGGAGGCTTCTCAGGCTGCCTTTGAGCAGATCCGCGCGCAGGTGGAGAAGAGCGGCGCGAAGGGTCCCTCAAGGTCAAAATTCGTGATCGCGACGGTGCAGGGAGATATCCATGACATCGGTAAGAATATCGTGAAGCTGCTTCTTGAAAATTATGGTTTTGACGTAACGGATCTTGGAAAGGATGTCCCTCCGGAAACGATCGTGGAGACAGTCACCGCCCAGCACGCGCCGCTTGTCGGCCTCAGCGCCCTGATGACAACGACCGTGCCGGCCATGGAGGAGACTATCCGGCAGCTGCGCGAAAAGGCGCCGTGGGCGAAGGTCGTCGTGGGAGGAGCTGTCCTTACCCAGGAGTATGCGGACAGCATCGGCGCCGACTGCTATGCGAAGGACGCTATGGCTTCCGTCCGGTACGCGGTGCAGATCGATGAGCAGCAGAATTAATGAAATTTTAGTTTCCGCTGCGGACTTGTGTGGTATAATAAAACGGTCAGAAATATTGCAGCAGCCTGCGGTCTGCCGCGGGCGGACAAAAACCAGGCTGACAGGAGGAAATCATGGGAGAAGACAGCAAAAAGTATAAGATTGAACGGCTGCAGCATTTTGCCGGCGTGCAGCTTTCCGATAACGTATATAATCTGGCGATCGGCCTGACCCTTTTATGGGGCATCGCCATCAATGTGATCATGGCCATGTTCTTTACCCCTCAGATCTTACGCATCCCGGGGATCGCCGTTATCATCCTGTATCTGGTGCTCGGCTTCGGCGGAACGATGGTCGTATTCAGATCGGCCAATCCGTGGATCAGCTTCGGGGGCTTTACAATGCTCGCGGTCGGCATGGGATTCCTGCTCACCTATTATCTTACGGCCTTCTCCGGACATACGATCTACACAGCTTTCCTTATGACCGGAATCATCGCTGTTACCATGATGATCCTTGCGACCCTGTTTCCGTCGTTTTTCCTTAAGATCGGCGGAGCGCTCGGGCTCGCGCTGATTCTTGCCATTGTGGTAGACCTGATCGGCGGACTGCTTCTGCATCTGCCGCTGACATGGATGGATTATGCGATCGTCGTCATCTTTGCGGGATTTATCGGCTTTGACTGGGCGAAAGCGCAGGCATATCCGAAGAATCTGGACAATGCGATCGACAGCGCTGCGGATATCTATGTGGACATCATCAACATCTTTATCCGTATCCTGAGCATTATGGGAAACAACAGCAAAGACTGATCCGGACAGTCTGAATTTTGGATCCTGAGGAGAGCCCCGCAGATGCGGGGCTCTTTTTCCAAATTTGACAATTTTAAGCATCTGTGGTAAAAACATCGGGACGAATCGAGGTGAAGTTTATATAGATGAAAACAAATGAAACAATGATGCAGTATTTTGAATGGTATCTGCCCAACGACGGCCTCTGGTGGAAGCGCTGCGCAGCGAAGGCACAGAGCATCCATAACCTCGGCATCACACAGGTATGGCTGCCGCCTGCTTACAAGGCGATCCAGCAGGATGACGTCGGATACAGCGTTTATGATATGTATGATCTCGGTGAGTTTGATCAGAAGGATACGGTCAGGACAAAATACGGGACGAAGGAGGAGTACCTGGAGGCGATCGGGGCCTTCCACAAGGCAGGAATAAAGGTCTACGCGGATATCGTGTTAAATCACCGGATGGGCGGCGACGAACTGGAGGAGGTCACGGTCGTGACCGATTCGCCGGAGGACCGGAACGTCCAGATCGGCGGGAAGGAAAAGATCCTTGCCTGGTCAAAATTTACATTCCCCGGGCGCAAGGGAAAATACAGCTCGTTTACGTGGAATCATACGCATTTCACCGGGACGGATACCGATGAGAGGACGCAGAAGACCGGCATGGTCTACCGTTTTGCGGGCAAGCACTGGGACCCGGATACGGATCCGGAAAAAGGAAACTTTGATTACCTGATGGGCATGAACGTGGATATGGATAACCCGCAGGTGGTCAGAGAGACCAAGAAGTGGCTGCGCTGGTATCTGGATACGACGAAGGTCGACGGCCTTCGACTGGATGCCGTAAAACATATCAGTTTCCCGTTCTACCGGGAGCTTCTGCGCGAGATCAGGGAGACCGAGGGACGCTCCCTTCCCGCTGTCGGGGAGTACTGGAGCGGGGACGTGGGACGCCTTCTCTATTATCTGGAGCAGGTGGACGAGGAGATGAGTCTGTTTGACGTCGCTCTCCACTACAACTTCTTTGACGCGTCGCATTCCGGCGGAATGTATGATATGCGCAATATCCTTAAAAATACGCTGGCCGAGCAGCGCCCGGAGAGAGCCGTGACCTTCGTGGATAACCATGATACACAGTACGGGCAGAGCCTCCAGTCGTTCGTTGACGACTGGTTCAAACCGCTGGCCTACGCGATCATCCTTCTTCGGGATGAGGGGACTCCCTGCGTATTCTATTCAGATTATTACGGAAATCCCGCGCAGAACCGGCCGCTCGTTCCGAACCTCGGAAAGCTGATCAAGCTGCGCCGGTACTATGCCTACGGCGAGCAGGTCGATTATTTTGACGATGAGAGCGTAGCCGGCTGGGTGCGCCGCGGAGACGGACATCCGGATTCCGGCCTTGCCGTGGTCATGAGCGACGGTGAGGGAGGCGGCAAGCGCATGGAGATGGGCAAAGAATTTGCCGGAGAAGCCTTCTATGACGTGATGGGGGACTGCACGGAACCTGTGATCGTCGATAAGGACGGCACAGCCGAGTTCTTCACAGCCGGAGGAAGCGTTTCCGTGTGGGTGCGCAGAGGGGCTTTCGAAAACCTTGTAGTGCATGAATAAATAGTCGTTTGCCCTTGCAATCATGCATAAATATTACTATAATTATTTCTGTCGGAGGACCGGAAGAAGGTCCGTCAGAATATTATGATTGAGGAGTGAATGTGTTATGAAAAAAATGATTGCAGCACTTGTTACCTGCGCGATCGGCGCGTCACTGCTTGCCGGCTCCTGCTTCGCCGAAGAGGCAGAGATCAAAACGGTCGAGGACGGCGTTCTTACCGTTGCGACGAGCCCGGATTTTGCTCCCTATGAGTTCTATGCCATTGCGGAAGACGGCACCCCTGTCATGGCGGGCTTTGATATTGCGCTTGCCGGATACATTGCCGATTACCTTGGCCTTGAGCTTTCCATCATCCCCGTCGACTTTGACGGCGTTCTCACTGAGCTCGGCACCGGTCATGTAGACCTTGGCATCGCCGGCCTTTCCCCGGATCCCGCGCGTGAGAACATCATGGACTTCTCTGATATCTACTATCAGGGCGGCCAGGCGCTCGTGAGTGTCGCCGACAAGGCGGACACCATCACGTCCTTTGACGACATCAACAGCTCCGAGTTCACGATCGGCGCGCAGACCGGCTCCATCCAGCTGGATCTTGCCAACGAGTTCACGCCGGACGCGAACATCGTATCCCTTCCGAAGGTCACGGATATCGTTTCCGAGCTTCTCGGCGACAAAGAGTACGCTGCCTTCATCGAGATGGATGTCGCAAAATGCTATCAGAAGATCCATCCGGAACTGGAGATCATCATGGAGGTCCCGTATGACCAGCACGGTTCCGCGATCGGCGTCAACAAGGGCAACGAAGCTCTTCTGGCTGGCGTAAACGAAGCGATCGCCGCTGCCATCGAAGACGGCTCCATGTCTCAGTTCATCGCGGACGCGAATGAGCTGGCGACCGGCGAGAAGTACGAAGGTCTTCTTGATGAGAACGGCGAGATCGCCGTCGAGGAAGAGACCGAGACCGAAGCTGTCGAATGAGGCTTCATAAGAGAGAATTGAACTGAACCTTGAGAAGCCAGCGCAACGGCGCGTCCGGTGGGGCGCCGAGCGCCGGCTTCTTTTAACTGCCGCAGAAAGGAGGAAATGATGAACAGTTTTATCCAGCTGTCCAATTTCCCTATCGTATTTAAGTACTGGAAGCTGTTTCTCCAGGGCACGCTGGTAACCATCCTTCTGGCCCTGTGCACGGTCGTGATCGGCTTTGTGCTGGCGCTTCTTCTCGCGCTGATGCGCATGTCCGATATCCGTCCCTTCCGCAGACTGGGGCTTGACAAGGAAGGCCATATGAAGGAGGACGGCGCCGGGCTTGCAGTCTCGAAATTCAACCCGTTATCCTTCCTGGCGACGGCCTATGTCGAGATCCTGCGTTCGACGCCTGTCATCGTCCAGGTCTTTATCATCTACTACGGCGTCTTCGGTCTGATCAAGCTCCCGGCCTTTACCATGTTCGGGTTCATCAAGTTCGACCGTTTCTTCCCCGGTGTCGTTGCGCTGGGCATGAACTCGGGCGCCTACCTCTGCGAGATCATCCGCTCGGGCATCCAGTCCGTGGACGGAGGCCAGACGGAGGCCGCGAGGTCTCTCGGGATGTCATCCGGTCAGAATTTCCGCTATATCATCCTTCCGCAGGCGATCAAGAACATCCTGCCTGCGATCGCGAATGAGTTCGTCGTTATCATCAAGGAATCAGCTATCACCTATACGATCGGCGTACAGGATATCATGTCTGCCGTGAACGCGGTCAAGGGCGCGACCTTTATCATCACCGAGCCCCTTCTGGTCGCGACGGCCATCTACTTCTGCCTGTGCTTCCCGACCTCCAAGCTGATCGCGCATTTTGAAAGGAGGATGAGCCGTGGCGACAAACGATAATGTTCTCATCAGTGTCAGAGACCTGAAAAAGTATTATAAAAAGGGCACCATCAGGGCGCTGGACGGGATCTCCACCGACATCAACAAGGGCGACGTGATGGCCATCATCGGCCCCTCCGGTTCGGGGAAATCGACGTTCCTTCGGAGCCTTAATCTTCTTGAGGAGCCGACCGGCGGCGAGATCTATTTTGACGGTGTCGATATCACAAAGAAGCGCGTTCGGGACGCAAACGGGAAGATGGTCAAAATGGACATCGACCTGCACCGCCAGAAGATGGGCATGGTGTTCCAGCACTTCAACCTGTTCCCGCACAAGACCATCCTCGAGAACATGACGATCGCGCCTGTCAAGGTAAAGCATGTTCCGCAGGCGGAAGCGGAGGAGAAGGCGCGCACCCTCCTCGACAGAGTCGGTCTTAAGGGCCGTGAGGACTCTTATCCGATCCAGCTTTCCGGCGGTCAGAAGCAGCGTGTCGCGATCGTGCGCGCGCTGGCGATGGAGCCTGAGGTGATGCTCTTTGACGAGCCAACTTCGGCGCTCGACCCCGAGATGGTCGGCGAAGTGCTTGACGTTATGAAGGAGCTTGCGAACGAGGGCATGACCATGGTCTGCGTGACCCATGAGATGGGCTTCGCAAGGGAGGTGGGCAACCGCGTCCTGTTCCTCGCGGACGGAAAACTCGTGGAGGAGGGAAGTCCGGAGCAGATCTTTGATGATCCGAAGTCCTACCGCCTGAAAGATTTCCTGAGCAAAGTACTCTAATATAAGACCGGAGGCCCTGAGGTTGACAAAAGCAGATAAGGATAAGACCGGAATAATGACCGAAGGACAGAGGGAAGCACCTGATTTCTCGGCCGTCCTCTGCCGCGAGGCCGTGCGCGCGCCCGAAAGGGCGGAGGAGTACGGCAGATACCGCGGACTGATCGCTCTCGACATGGACGGAACATGGCTTCGGGATGACAAGACCGTATCACCGGCGATGCGCCTCGCCACCCGGCAGGCAAGAGAGAGGGGCTTTCTTGTTATACCGGCGACGGGCAGGCCCATCGGCGGGCTGACGATGGAGGTCATGAAGGAGCCCGGGATCGGCTACGCGGTGTCCGCGAACGGTGCCGCCGGCTACAGGATCATTGACTACCCTTCCGGAAACTGGCAGCAGATCTTTTTAAAGCGGGTCCCGGAGGAGCAGGCCGACCGGGTCATCGGGATCTGCCGGAAATACGATCTGGATACCGACTGTTTTGTCGGCGGGATCGGACATCTTAGCGGATACAGCAAGGAGAAGCTGAAGACCTACGGTTATCCCGAGGGCCTCTGCCGGTACATCCTTGAATCGAGGGACAGCGTGGAAGACCTGTTTACCTATTATGAGGAGCACCGGACCGAGGTCGAAAAGATCATGATCCATATCGGCATTACGCCGGAGCGCAAAAAGCTCCGCCCCGTCGTTGAAAAGGAGCTGGAGCAGATCGGGGGACTCTCGATCGTCTGCGGCGGCGTCGGGAATTTTGAGATCACGGCCGCGGACGCGACAAAAGGGAGGGGCATCACGCGCCTCGCCGATTATCTCGGCATCCCGAGGGAGCACATCATGGCCTGCGGCGATGAGGAGAACGACCTCGACATGATCCGCTCCGCAGCCTTCGGCGTTGCCATGGGCAATGCGCCCGGGAGCGTGCGCCGGGAGGCGGACTATGTGACGGAGACGAACGAGAATGACGGAGCCGCGCTGGCGATCGGCGTGTTTGTCGAAAAAGTGCTGAAGGAAGAACTGACCGGAGGAGACCTGACTGAAGATGGACGCAAATAAAGCGGCTGCGATCGCCGCGATCGATGAAAAAGAAGAACTGATCTGCCGTGTGGCGGACCGGATCTGGGAATACGCCGAGCTCTCCCTGCAGGAATATCAGTCCTGCGCCTGCTTCTGTGAAGCGCTGGAGGCGGAGGGCTTTCATGTAGAAAAAGGAATCAGCAATATAGAGACCGCGTTTGCCGCCTCCTTTGGGAGCGGAAGGCCGAAGATCGGCATCCTTGCGGAATACGACGCGCTCTCGGGACTCTCGCAGGCGGGCGGGGAGACCGAAAGAAAGCCGCTCGTTTCCGGCGGGAGCGGGCACGGCTGCGGTCACAACCTGCTCGGCGCGGGATCGCTGGCTGCTGCGCTTGGCGTAAAGGCCTGGCTTGAGAAGACCGGAAATGCGGGGACCGTCATCCTGTACGGATGCCCCGGCGAAGAGGGCGGGGCCGCAAAAGCCTTTATGGCGCGGGATCATGTCTGGGAGGACCTGGATGCCGCGCTTGCCTGGCATCCGGAGGACTGCAATGAGATCTGGACCGGCTCGACCAATACCTGTATCCAGGTGCAGTATAAGTTCCACGGGATCGCCGCCCACGCATCGGGAGAACCGGAGCGGGGGAGAAGCGCGCTGGATGCCGTAGAGCTGATGAATATCGGAGTACAGTTCCTGCGAGAGCACATGGGAAGCCGCGCAAGGATCCATTACGCGATCACGGATGCCGGCGGCATCAGCCCGAATGTGGTGCAGCCGGAGGCTTCGGTCCTTTACATGGTGCGCTCGAACCATGTGCGTGAGGCCGTCGAGCTCCAGGAGCGCGTCGACAGGATCGCCCAGGGCGCCGCGATGATGACGGACACGACGCTGGAGCGGAGATTTATCGACGGCTGCGCGGATCTGGTGACGAACCGGACCCTGGAGGACGTACTTTACAGAAATTTTGAAGAGTTGGGCGTACCTTCCTACACAGAGGAAGAGCTCGCATTTGCCGAAACGCTCTCAAAGACCTATCAGGGAAGCGATAAGGCTCCGGGACTTGCAGCGCTGGGCAGCCCGGAAGCGGCGCAGCAGGCCCTTAAGCTGCGGCAGGCTGCCGGCCACGCGATGAATGACTTCCTGCTTCCGCATTACACCGGCGATGTCTTTGAACCCGGTTCTACGGATGTGGGTGACGTGAGCTGGGAGTGCCCGACCTCGCAGATCCATGTGGCTGCGTTCCCGAACGGCATTCCGGGACACAGCTGGCAGATCGTATCCTGCGGACGCACCTCCATCGGCCGAAAGGCGGCTATGCAGGCAGGGCGCGTGCTGGCAGGGGCGGCGATCGACCTGTTTGCGGACCCAAGGCTCCTTGCCCTGGCAAGAAAAGAATTTGAAGAGCGCACGAAGGACGGCTATGTCTGCCCGATTCCTGAGGACGCCGTGCCGACCGTACCGGATTTATGAGAACAGGAACTTTTTTGAGAATTTGCTTGCCTTCCTGATATTCCTGTGATATATTGGATAGGCATGATACAGGGAGGTGCAATATTTTGAGGACTTTTCTTTCTATTCTTTTTATATTGGTATGTATCGTTTTGACTGTTATTGTTCTGGCTCAGGAAGGCAAAGATGCCGGTCTTGGCGCTCTTAGCGGAAGCCAGTCGGAGACTTACTGGAGCAAAAACAAATCCCGCTCCATGGAAGGCAACCTCGTGAGGATCACAAAAATTCTTGCCTGGGCGTTCTTCATCCTGACGATCATCCTGAATTTGAATTTCTGATAGTTAAAGCGAAGCATCCTTGCATGACCTGTGAGGGTGCTTTCTTTTACCTTTTTGGAGGGCTGCAGTGGGAAAAGAATCGGTCAAGCTGATCGCAAACAATAAAAAGGCCTACCATGATTATTTCATAGAGGACACATACGAAGCGGGCATAGAGCTTGTCGGCACCGAGGTAAAATCCCTCCGCCAGGGAAAATGCAGTATCAAGGAAGCCTATATCCGCATTGAGAACGGCCAGGTCTTTGTGTATGGCATGAACATCAGCCCTTACGAGAAGGGCAATATTTTCAACAAAGATCCGCTGCGCGTGCGCAGGCTGCTTCTGCACCGGTCGGAGATCAATAAGCTGAAGGGGAAGATCGCGGAGAAGGGGTACACCATCGTTCCGCTCAAGGTCTACCTGAAAGGCTCGCTCGTTAAAGTCGAGATCGGTCTGGCAAAGGGTAAAAAACTCTATGACAAGAGAGCTGATATCGCAAAGAAGGATCAGCGCAGGGAGGCAGAAAAAGAATTTAAGATCCGCAATCTCGGATAAGGAGCAGCCTTGCAATTCGCGCGCCGCTGCCTTAAAATATGGATGGAGGAACACGCTTCGTAGAAGCTTTCCCAATTGATCATGGGGTAGTAAAGGTTTCGACGGGGGCTGTGAAGCTGGAGAAGCTATCCGCAGGCTGATGCGTCAAATCGCAAACTTAAATACAAACGCTGAAGATAATTTAGCATTCGCAGCCTAATGGCTGCTGTCCGCCCGGCTGCACCTGTACGGCCGGATACGGGCATCGATCATGCAGGAAACGACATATGTTAAGCTTTGCGCATATGGGCGTACGATGAAGCTACTGAAAGCGGAAGGGTGCCGCCTTTCGTCCGCCGGAGGGAATGAAAAATAAGCGGCTATGATAGTAGAAGGACAGGGGATTGGCTTTCGGACACGGGTTCGACTCCCGTCTACTCCACCAAAAAAGTCTTATTCGAAAAAATGTGCCTAAAATTTTTAGGACTCGAATAAGTTTCAATATCAGTGTGTTCGTCACACGAAGCATGACCGCATCTGAACAGTTTCAGAATGCGGTTTTTTGCTGTCGCGACTCTTGCAAGTGATGCATTTTTAGTATGCAAAAAGGAATTAGCGTTGTTTTTTGAATAAGATCCATTAATGCAGGCTACTCGAAAAATTATTGAAATTTTTATGTTTTTCGAGTAGAGAATGAATGCAGGAGGAAACCATGCATGATAATTAACAGACCAACGTATCTTGAAAAACTCAAACGCTATAAAGATAAAGGATCTTATAAAAGTAGTGACAGGAGTAAGAAGATCCGGCAAATCTGTATTGTTATTCGAGATTTTCAATCAATATCTTAAAGAAAGTGGAATTGATGATGAGCAGATTATTCGGGTGAATCTCGAAAACGAGGAGAACAAAACCCTTCGTGAAAGTACTGAACTGTACGCTTTTATCCAAGAGAAAATCAAAAGCAGCAAACGTCATTACGTTTTGATTGATGAGATTCAATATGTAGATGGCTTCGAAGCCCTATTGAATAGTTTAAAAAACAACAATTGCGACGTATATGTGACCGGCTCTAACTCGAAAATGTTATCTGGTGATATATCAACTGCATTGCGTGGTAGAAGCATTGAGATTCGGGTATTTCCTTTGTCGTTTGCTGAGTACTATTCATATGTTGGCGGAGATGCGCGCAATGTCTGGAACAGGTATCTGAAGTACGGAGGATTTCCCTACATTGCAACGGAAGATAGCGAACAAGGAAAGACCGAGTACTTGCAGATGCTCGAATCTACCATTGCGACCAAAGACATCATAGACAGGTACAATCTCAGGAATCCGGCGTTGTTTAACGCAGTGTATGACCTGCTTTGTTCAAGCATTGGATCTCTTGTAAGCGCCAAGAAGATTTCTGACACACTAAAAAGCAATGGGTACAAATCAATTACTCCCGACACGGTGGGAAACTACCTGACGTATTTGTGTGAATCGTTTCTGTTTTACAAGGTCTACCGCTATGATATTAAAGGCAAGGAATACCTTAAAACGCTCAATAAATACTATGTGGCTGATTTAGGTTTACGTCATGCCCATATGAACTATCGACAAATAGAAGTGACACATGCTTTAGAGAATATCGTATATCTGGAGTTAATCCGTCGTGGTTACGCAGTCGATGTCGGAAAAAACCGTGAAAAGGAAATCGATTTTGTTGCCCGAAGCAGCAACGATACTTTTTACATACAGGTGGCCTACAGCATGGTCGATCCTGAGAAGGCAGAACAGGAGCTCAGTTCTTTCCGCAAGATTGATGATGGATATAAGAAGGTTGTTATAACCATGGACGATAGCCCCTTTGTGCTTATGGAAAACGGATATAGAAAAATCTACGCAATTGATTTTCTTCTCGAAGATAATGCTCTCGAGAATGTGTAGCTACGATTCCCTATCGTCAAATACATAGGATCTGATTCGGATAAGTTCTTAAACGGCAAATGCTACGAGGCATTCTTCTTGGAGTATTGGCAAGGAGAACGTGACAGCCTTCATGTTCGTGGCGAAGACGGGGAGATACCCGACTTCAATCCGTTCTCCGATTTCGAGGTGATTAGCGATGAAGAAAATGTTGCTCGCGTGCAACTTCGCATAAACATGAAATTATCAGCAAAATGGCCGCATCCTTGAGAATTCAGGATGCGGCGTTTTGCATTCGTCAGCTCATGGCTAAAACAATGATC
>CAJOLD010000023.1 GCA_905235435.1 uncultured Lachnospiraceae bacterium | reverse complement strand
ATACAGGGTCTCAAACATGATGGTACGGCTGCCAAGCAGCTGAGCCGTTGTGCCCATCGCGTTGTTCTGGTTGGTGCCGATGGGGTTGTAGCTGTTGACAGTACCCCACTGCTGTCCGCCGAAGTACAGAGTCTCTTCTCTCGGGAGCTCAGTAACATCCTCAGCGGAAGCAACCATTCCTACTGTTCCGGTCATCAGCATTGTCGCTGCGAGGAACATTGCCGCAAACTTCTTCATAAAAACCTCCTTTGCACTATAAAACCGGTCGGGGCAAAAAGTTACAATCAGCCGCCCATGGGGCGGCGTGTTATTGTTAATATTATTATACCCAACTATAATAAAAGTGCAAATAGTTTTTCTGATTTGTGCAAACTGCCTAATGTTCCGGATCTGCCCCGCGAAGCGGGAACTCAGGAGAGCAGTCTTTCGGTCAGCTCCTTCTGCGGATGCTCCGGATCCCTGTCAAAGATCTGCATAACGTCCGTGTCCGGGCACCTGCCCGAAAAAGCCGGATAGAGAAATCCATAGTCCGGAAGTCCGGCCTCATACTCTCCCTCGAGCGGGCAGAAGGCTCCGGTCAGGAAGCTGTACACGATCTCCGATTCGTCCTGTCGCTGCCTGTCGCTCCCCTTTACGGGGACATCATAGGCGCCGTAAAACAGATAGATGGCGTAAGGTCCGGCGGCCCGGTACTTCTCCCCGGCGATCTCATAAAAGATGCTCAGCATCCCGTCGTCCTTAAGCCCGGTGGCCAGCATCCCTCCGAGCAGCATGCGGACGGGATCCTTCCCCTCCCGCGGCTTTAAAAAGGCATGGTCCCGGAGCTGTTCGTTCGTCCGGGAGAAGGGGATGGTCCTTGCGATCTCCAGATTCTTTTTCTTCTCCGGCCCCGAGAGCTTCAGAAAATGCGTGTTGAAGGTCCCGTCCTCAAAGCCCTCCTCATCCATATAGCAGCCCGCGATCCTCGAAAAGCAGGTCCTCGAGGGCGTCATCCTCCTTGTAAGCTCCAGCATATCTTCGCGGTCGATCATTCAGAAAGCTCCTTTCCGCGCAAGAGCCCGGGGAGATGCGGCGCCCCCGCCGTATCTTCCCGAGCTCTTCTTATTCACCCATTTACCCGTTTACACTTCTTCGTTCCAGATTTAATATTACACATCCTCGATCTTGATCAGGTTCGTGTTGCCGGACTGCCCGTTGGTGAGTCCGCCGGTGATAACGACCCTGTCTCCCGGCTTTAGTCCCATCGTCTCGATCGCGACCTTGCGCGCCGAGAAGAAGAGGACGTCCGTGGACGGATAGTACTCAGCCATGCGCGGAATGACGCCCCAGGAGAGCGCCAGCTTGCGCCAGGTCCTCTCCTCCGTGGTCATGCCGATGATATCCACCGGTCCGCGGAACCTGGAGACCATGCGCGCCGTCATGCCGGAAAGGGAGCAGGCGACGATCGCCTTTGCCCGCACGTCGATCGCCATTCCGCAGGTCGCGTGGGAGACCGCGTCCACCGCGTTCTTGATCAGGAATTCGCGATCGTGGAAATTCTTTGCGTAATCGATGTTGTTCTCCGTGGCCTCCGCGATCTTGGCCATCGTCCTGACAGCCTCCACCGGGTACTTGCCGGCGGCCGTTTCGCCCGAGAGCATGACCGCGCTGGTCCCGTCGTAGACGGCGTTCGCGACGTCCGTGGTCTCGGCCCTGGTGGGACGCGGGTTCGTGATCATGGATTCCAGCATCTCGGTGGCCGTGATCACGCGCTTGCCCAGCATGCGGCACTTCGTGATCAGGTTCTTCTGAATGGCGGGGAGCTGCTCAAAGGCGATCTCCACGCCCATGTCTCCGCGGGCGACCATGATGCCGTCGCACTCCCTGCAGATATCCTCGATATTGTCATAACCGGACTGGTTCTCGATTTTCGCGATCAGCTCAATGTCATCGGCATTGTGCTGCTTAAGGAATTCATGGACGTCGACGAGGTTCTGCCTGTTCGATACGAAGGAGCAGGCGATAAAGTCGATCCCGTTCTCGATCCCGAAGAGGATATCGCTCTTGTCCTGATCGGAGAGATATACCTGGTGCATGACCTTGCCCGGGAAGCTCATGCTCTTGCGGCTGCTGAGCGTCCCCCCGCAGATGACGCGGGTATGGATCTCCTTCCCCTCGACGCGTTCGACCTTAAAGACCTGAAGGCCGTTGTTCACAAGGATCGTATCGCCGGGATACATCTCCTCGCTGAGTTTTTCATAGCTCACGGAGACCTTCTCCTGACTGCCCTCGATCTGCTCGGTGGTGAAGGTGAACGGATCCCCGTCCTTCAGCTCGATACTGCCGCCGGCGATCATCCCGATCCTGTACTCCGGGCCCTTCGTATCGAGCATGATCGCGATCGGAAGCCCAAGCTCGCTCCTCACCTTCTTGACCATGTTGATGCGCTTCAGATGTTCTTCGTGAGTCCCGTGGGAAAAATTGAGCCTTGCCACGTTCAGTCCGGCTTCGCAGAGCTGGCGGAAGACCTCCTCCGATTCGCTTGCCGGACCGATCGTGCATACGATCTTTGTCTTTCTCATACTTAATACCTCCAGGAGCGGCAGTGATACCACTGCTTTTTTTCGATATATAAAGTATACCATAAAACCCGCGGGAAATCGGAACTTTTTTGCGCGCGGGCCGCTCCGGCCGGTTCAAAAGCTTAAAAATGCCGGGAGCATCATCAGGGCCAGCACGATCCCCAGCATGATGATCATGGGAAATACGAGCCGGGTCCCCGCCTGCTCCCCGAGCTTACGCGCCATGGCGGAGCGCTCCTCGAGAGATACGGCAGATTCCTTTTCCAGCGCGCCGGCCAGTCCCTTAGAGCCCTTCTTCAGGTTCTGGGAAAGCAGCGTCCCCAGCTTCATATACCTGGGCAGGCCGCAGCGGCGGCCGAACCTTTCGTAGGCGGCGGCCTCCGGCACGCCGCTCTTCATCTCCATGCAGGTGAAATAGACTTCCTATAGCGCTTCTCTGCAGAGGCCGCGTAGTCCCTGCCGATGCGCTCAAAGGCGCCGCGGATGGTCAGTCCCGCGCCGAGCAGCATGGTCAGCTTCCACATCAGGTCCGAGTAATCCAGCATCAGCTGCGTCTCCCTGTTCTTCGCCTCCTCGTGGATCTCCTGATCATGCCAGAACCACAGAAGGAGGGGGATCAGCAGCAAAAGGGCAGCCATGACAGAAACCGTGCTGCTCCTGCCCCGCTTCCAGATCAGGGCTCTTTCCCCTGCGCGGGAGGGCAGTGTCAGCGCGTCCTGCTCCGCCTCCTCGTCGTCCGTCTTCTCCAGCAGATCCCTCACCTGCTTCCAGAAAGTCTCCTGCTTCGTCAGGACCGGGGGATACACACGGACGGCGGACTGGTACTGCGCGGTCCTCTCCTGGCAGGTGAGGACCGCCCTAAGCTCCACAAGGGAGCCCTCCTCCTCCGGCTCCCCGGTGATCTCGCCGGTGTCCGAGATCATCCCGTAGGGGATCGTCAGCCATTCGGCGCTCACCGCGCCGCCGCAGTAGCTCTCCCGCATGCAGAGCGGTCCGCGCACCTCGTCCGCGGAGACGTTCTCTCCCGTCAGCTCCTCTTCGATCCGGCCAAGCGCCTCATCCAGAAGCTCCTTCTCCTGAGCCTCTGTATATCTGCGCGCCTGCACTCTTACCTGCAGGGGCATCTCCTCGGTCTCCCCCTCCGCGAGGACGATCACCTCCTCCTGCGCGTCCGCAGCGCCGTAGGAGGGGCGCTCCAGGCGGTTTCCCTCGATCGCGTGACCGCCGAGCGCGTCCGCCGCGAAGACGGCGGCCGCTGCCAGGAGCAGGAGGAAGGCCGCGGCCAGGCACTCCGTGAGCTTCTGCTCATAATAATTCCGGACTGCGTCCTTTTCCCCGGGCCGGATGCTCTCGATCTCCCGCGCGATCCCGGGCGCGTCCCTTTCCCCCCTGTCCGGAAAGAGCCGGAGGATCCGGACCGCAAGCGCCCGGAAGGGGCGAAGGAAAAGTTCTTTACATTCTGATATCAATGATCTTCCTCCCCCAGAGAAAAGCGGCCAGATACAGAAGCAGGCAGATGACCATGACGATGCGTCCCGCCGCGGTCATGTACATGGGATCCATAAAGCCGGGCGAGGTCAGGCGCACGTAGGCCAGAATGAGGATGGGGATCATGCTCATAATGCGCTGCTCCATCACCTTCCCCGAGAGCGTCGTCTCGATCTCCAGCATCGTCTCCTGCCTCTGGGTAATGCCCGAAGCGGTGTTCCTGATGATGGCGATCAGATCTCCGCCCGTGCGCTTGGCTGTTTGGAAGACCTCCGCAAAATCCCGGATATTTTCCGAGCCGCTGCGGCGGCCCATGTCCGCAAGCAGGCTCTCTATGGTCCCGTTCAGCCCGAGCTGCCGGTCGATCCAGGCAAATTCCCGCACGATCATCTCCCCGGGCCCGTAGATCTTCCCAAGCTCCCGCGAAGCCTCGCGGAAGGCATTCTCCACCGAATAGCCGGCCTGGAGGGAAGTGCTGACGAGCTGTATGGCGGTGCCGAACTGGGCCTCCAGTTTTTTCCCTCTCCTTTTGAGCAGCGTCTTTTTCTGCTCCCGGCAAAACAGCAGATAGCCGGGAAGCAGAAGGGCCGCCGCGATGAGGGAGTTGAAAAAGAGGATCCCGAGGGCCGCGTCCAGCAGCGCGTAGAGCGCCAGGGAGGCCGCCCGCTGCCGGGGCGTCAAAGAGATCTCATGATAATCCGGCACGGCGCTCCTTTCCGAGACCTGCCCGCTCCAGCTTTCCCCGGCAGCGCAGGTCATCTTTCTTTACAAGTTCCCCGATGATCCTTCCCTCCGCGTCCTCGCCGCGCTCTTCATATTCGTAGATCGTGTGCGTCGTGATCTCCTGCTGCACGGCATCATAGCCCGTGATCTCCAGGATCTCCAGGACCTTCCGGCTCTTGTCGCGCATGCGCCCGACGTGAATCATGATATCGATTCCGGAGGCGATCTGGCGCCGGATGGCCTGCACCGGGATCTCAAGGCCCATCAGGACCATGGTCTCCAGCCGGGAGAGCATGTCCCTGGGGCTGTTGCCGTGTCCTGTGCTGAGGGACCCGTCATGCCCGGTGTTGAGGCTCTGGAGCATGTCGATGGTCTCCTCTCCGCGGACCTCGCCGACGATGATCCGGTCCGGACGCATTCTCAGGCTCGCGCGGATGAGGTCCCTGATGGTGATCTCGCCCTCCCCCTCCGCGTTCGGCCTGCGCGCCTCCAGCCGCACCAGGTTCGCCACGCCGCGGATCTGCAGCTCGGCGTTGTCCTCGATCGTGACGATCCGCTCGTCCTTGGGGATGAAATCCGAGAGGGCGTTCAGCATGGTCGTCTTCCCGGAGCCCGTGCCGCCGCTGATGAAGATGTTGTAGCCGGCGATGACCAGATCCTTCAGGAAAAGGGCGGCTTCCCCGGAGATGCTTCCCCATTCGATCAGCCGGCGGATGGTGACCGGATCGTTCGGAAAACGCCGGATGGTAATGATGGGGCCGTTCAGCGCCACCGGGGCCATGACCATGTTTACGCGGGCCCCGTTCTCAAGGCGCGCGTCCACGATGGAGACCGCTTCGTTGGCCGTGCGGTTGCAGCGCGCCGCGATGCGCTGGACGATATCCTCCAGCTTCTCCTTCGACGCGATGCGCCGCGGCCAGGGCTCCAGGCCGCCGCCCCTCTCGATGAAGATTCCCTCCGTCCCGTTGACCATGATCTCCGTGATGCCGTCGTCATCGATCAGCTCCTGCAGGATGTCCAGCCTGCGCACGGAGTTAAAGAGCTCCGTCCGCAGACTGCGCCGCTGTGAGAGGCGCACATACCCTGTCCCCGCCTTTTCGGCGAGCAGCTCGTCGATCCGCGCATAGATCTCCTCATCCGTCAGCTCCCGGTAGTGTTCGAGCCGCTCCATGAGGAGATCGTGATATTCTTCGAAAATGCCGCGGCGCTCTCCGGGGGCTTCCCGCTCCCGCTCAGGCGGAGCCTGCGGTACGCCGCGCACCGGTCTTCCTGTCATCCGGGACCTCCCATTCCTTATCTTCCCTGATCAGTCCTTTTGTAAACTCGCCCAGCCTCCCGGAGGCCAGGTTCTCCAGCAGCCTTCCGCCGCTGCCCTGGATCTGCGTGCGCGGAAGGCGGATCTTCTGCAGCTTCGCGAGGACGTCTCCGTAGTCCAGGGCCTCCAGGTTCTTCTCGAACTGGCGGATCTTCGCGGCGGAGGCGCGGTCATTCAGGACCGGCATGTACACCCTGCGGCATTCCCGCAGAAGGAGAGGGAACTCGTCGATCCGGTCTCCGACGTCCAGGACCATCACCTCATAGTCGGTGCAGGCACAGAGCCGCGCCAGCAGCTCCAGCCACTCCTCCGCGGGGACGTCCCGAAGGTCCGAGGGCGAAAAGGCCGGCGGGATATAGTCGATGCTGCCGGCACTGCGGACCACGCTCTGCAGCCGGACGCCCAGGTCCCCCTCCTTCTGCCTCGCGAAATAGATCAGGTCCGAGAGGTCCTGCCCGCTCCCGCTGCCGATGATCGTCTCGAAACCGCTGTGGTCCTCCAGATTGATGTAGAGCACGCGCCGCGAACGCCCGAGGATCTCGGACAGGGTGAGCGCGAAGGACGTTTTCCCCGCCCTCCCGACGGGTGAGTAAACGCCGGCGAGCGCGCAGGTGATCCGGTTCTTTTCACGCGGCTCCCCCGGCGCGCCGGAGGCATAGCAGTCGAGGACCTCCGCGACCAGCTGATCCGAGGACTGATATTTGTAGACATGTTTTTCCTGTTCCCACTCCCGGACCTGTTCCCCCTCCGAGAGGATGACGATCCGTTCCGCGTCAAGGCCGCGCACAGCGTCAGACATGGCGGCAGTGGAGATCAAAAGGAGCGAGATATGGTGCCCCTCCCCGTAGGAGAGCAGGCTTTCCGCGCTCGAAAAAGCCCGGACCTCGAACATCCTGCTCTGCGTCTCGTTCAGATAGTCCGTGAGCCTCTCCGCGTAAGAACCGTCGAGGTCACAGACGGCAAACAGCTTTTTGGTCAATTTTCAGATTCCACCTCCTGCAGAAACATAGATCACGGCCAGCAGGATGTCCACGGAGAAGCAGAACTCGCCGCTCCTGTCGCTGCCGTCCCTGTAGGGGCGCCACTGGCCTGTATTGACAAGGTCGGAAACATACGTCCCGAGACGGGACAGACGTGCGAAAAGATCCCTGCGGCGAAGTACGAGAAAAGCACTGTGCAGGCCTCCCGCAAAGACGGAGACGGCGATGCACCGCAGACACCCGGCAGGTCCCAGGAAGGAACCGGCCATGCATAGAAGCTTGATATCCCCGGCACCGATCATCCGGAAATAAAAGAGCCATCCGAAGAGAAGGAGGGGAAGAAATGTCCCCGAGAGCAAAAAAAGGACTTTATCGAAAGACGCTCCCGGGCCCCGCGCGAGGCAGCATACGATCCCGCACAGGATACCGGACAGGATAAGAAGATTCGGTATCCGCCTGCAGCGCAGGTCAAAGGCCGCTGCCACAGACGTAAATATGATGAGCAAAAGTTTTCCGGGTTCCACGCCTCGCTTCCTCCTTCCGCTTCGGATATGCCCATTTTAAAAGGCTCCGAAGCGGAAGTAAAGAAATGAAGCGTTGCATTTTGGTTTCGTTTTGTTGCATTATCCGCGGGCCATGCGGTAGATCTCCTCCATGCCGGCGCGGTCGATCTTCATAAAACCGCCGATCTCGCGGGTGCCGTCGTTGCTGCACTTGCGCGCGAGCTCTTTGATCTGGTCCTCTTTAAGGTCGATCCCCAGCTCCGCGATATTGACCGGCATGCCGATCTCATGGAAGAACTGCTCGGTCGCGACGATGCCCTTTTCGGCCGTCACGAGCGGATCCTCCGAGACAAGCGGAACGCCGCATACATTTACGGCGTACTGGGCAAAGCGCTGCGGCTTCACCTTTACGACGTACCTGGCCCAGCTGCCCCAGACAGCGGCCAGACCGGCGCCGTGCGCCACGTCAAATGCCGCGCTCAGTTCGTGCTCGATCTGATGGCTCGCCCAGTCCTCCTCCATGCCGCAGCCCAGAAGGCCGTTGTGAGAGAGGCTGCCGGCCCACATGATCTGCGCGCGGGCGTTGTAGCTGTCCGGCTCCCGCACGAGGATTCGCGCGTTGTCCATCACGGTGCGCATCAGTCCCTCGGCCAGCTGGTCCGTCAGCATGGTATCGTCCTCTTTTGTAAAATAGCGCTCCATCGTGTGCATCAGGATATCCACGCAGCCGGATGCAGTCTGGTAGGCCGGCAGCGTCATCGTCAGCTGCGGATCCATGACGGCGAAGCGGCAGCGCCCGTAGTCGCTGCTGTATCCGCGCTTGATCATCCCGTCCTCATTCGTGATCACGCTGGAGTCGCTCATCTCGCTGCCCGCGGCAGAGATCGTAAGGACTGCGCCCAGCGGCAGCGCTGCCTGCACGGTCCTCTTCTTGCAGTAGAAATCCCAGACGTCGCCCTCGTTGGCCATGCCGTAGGCGATGCACTTGGCGGTATCGATCACGCTTCCGCCTCCGACGGGGAGCAGGAAATCGACACCCTCGCTGCGGGCAAGGTCGATGCCCTGCAGGCAGAGTCCGAGCCTCGGATTGGGCTTTACGCCGCCGAGGGTCACATAGCCGATCCCCTCCGCATCAAGAGACGCCGTGACTTTGTCGAGCAGCCCGCTGCGGACGGCGCTTCCTCCGCCGTAGACGACCAGGACCTTCGTCCCGCCGTACTCCTTTACAAGAGCTCCTGTCTTCGCCACGCTGTCCCTGCCAAAGACGACCTTCGTGGGGGCATAGTAGGTAAAATCTCTCATTGCATCCTCCTTTCCGGGTTCATCCCCGCGCTTTACGCTTATCATTGATACCATTATAAAACATTCTCTCCGGATCAGGTACTCTCTTCTCCGATTTCATTCAGCAGAGTAAATACAAGGATGCACAGTCCGCCCACCGCCTGCTGCCAGGACATCCCCTCTCTGAAGAAAAGGATGGAGACAAGGACGGCGACCAGCGGATCGATATAGCTTAAGATGGATACCTCCACCCCCGGCAGCTCCTTCAGCGCGGAGAAGTAGAGGCAGTAGGCAAAGAAGCTGTGAACAGTGCAGACGATCAGCAGGCAGATCCAGCCCGTCCCGTCCAGCTTTTCAAATGTGAAGCCTCCCGTCACGAGCACATAGGGGAGAAGGACGACGGCCGCGGCGATAAACTGCAGAAAGGTCCGGTGGATGCCGGAGACGCCCTTTATCAGCTTGTTCAGGAGAACGACCGTGGCGTAAAGGACCGCCGCGCCGAGCCCCAGGAGGATCCCCGTCAGATCGTTTCCTCCGCCGCCTCTGGCGCCGATCATCAGTACAAGTCCTGCCGAGGACATGATAAAGCACACCAGCCTGCGGGCGGTCAGCTTCTCATGCAGGGCGACGGTGGAGACAAAGGTGACGATCACGGGGGCAAAATAGTAGCTGAGCGTGGCCATCGATACCGTCGTGAAGCGGTATGCCTGGAACAGGAGGATCCAGTTAAAACCCATCGCGGCTCCCGAGATCAGCAGAAGGACAAGCTCCCCTTTCCCGTTCGGAAGCGCGATCTTTTCCTTCCGCAGCGCGAGCATCAGGCCGATCAGGACCGAAGCGACCGCCGCCCTGCAGAAGGCCAGCTCCCCGGAGCTGATCCCGATATTCCTTACAAAGATGCTGAGCGTGCCGAAGATCACCATGGATATGATGAGCATCAGCCGCGCCGGGTCCTCTTTTTTCATTTCAGTGACAGTCCTCCGATCTCTTTTCTCCTGCCGCCTTCCTCCTTGGGAAGCGGCTGCTGCAAACATCATATTGCATGGGATTATCCCAGTCAAGGCATCTTCCTCTTGACAGCCTTCGGGGCCGCCCCCTATAATAAACAGCACGTAAAAGGGAGTAGCTCCCGCGGAAGAAGGTCCCCCTTCCCCGCGGATTTCACGGCGTCAGAACGATGTCCGGTACCGGCCGGCGTCCGCCCGAAATTGAAACAGCGAGACTTTTATCACGGATTTTTTCGGATTCTGTGGTAAAAGTCTCTTTATTTTAAGGAGGGACAGCAATGGATTACTTATTTCAGGGAATCATGTCAGTGACCTGGCAGCAGCTTGTCATGTACGGTGTCGGCATCCTGCTGATCTGGCTCGCCATCAGAAAGGGGTATGAGCCCTCTCTTCTTCTTCCGATGGGTTTCGGCGCCATCCTCGTCAATCTTCCTCTCTCCGGCGTCCTTGATCAGACGCTTCAGGGGGGGATCCAAAGCAGCGGCATTGTCGAGTGGCTCTTTTCCGTCGGGATCGACGCGGCGGAGGCCATGCCTCTCCTGCTTTTCATCGGCATCGGGGCGATGATCGATTTCGGGCCTCTCCTCTCCAATCCGCTGATGTTCCTTTTCGGAGCCGGCGCGCAGTTCGGCATCTTTGCCGCCATCCTGCTTGCCGCCCTTCTGGGCTTTTCTCTGAATGACGCCGCCTCGATCGGCATCATCGGCGCCGCGGACGGGCCCACCTCCATCCTGGTCTCGCAGGTCCTTCATTCGAATTACATGGGGCCGATCGCGGTGGCAGCCTACTCGTACATGGCGCTCGTGCCCATCGTACAGCCCTTCGCCATCAAACTTGTCACCACAAAAAAAGAGCGGCGGATCCGCATGGATTATAATCCCGCCGCTGTCTCCAAAAAGACACGTATTATCTTTCCGATCGGTGTTACGCTCATCGTCGGCATGGTCGCCCCGCAGTCCGTGGGCCTGGTCGGCTTCCTGATGTTCGGCAACCTGATCCGCGAGTGCGGCGTCCTGGAGACGCTCTCCCAGACCGCGCAGACCACGCTGACCAACCTGATCACACTGCTGCTGGGCATCACGATCTCCTTCAGCATGCGCGCGGATCAGTTCGTGACCCCGCAGACCATCCTCATCATGCTCATCGGCCTCTTCGCCTTTGTGATGGATACGATCGGCGGTGTCCTGCTCGCGAAGTTCATGAACCTGTTCCTGAAAAAGAAGATCAACCCGATGATCGGGGCCGCGGGCATCTCCGCCTTCCCGATGTCATCCCGCGTCATCCAGAAGATGGCGATGGAGGAGGATCCGGGCAACGTGATCCTGATGCACGCCGCCGGCGCGAACGTCTCCGGACAGATCGCCTCCGTCATTGCGGGCGGCCTTGTTATAAGCCTTGCGACGTCCCTGATCCACTGACTGAGATCATTTTGTTATTACAGGAGGTATACTTCTTATGCGTACAGAAACCGCTGCGGCCGCTCTTGAGATCATGTGGAAAGGAATGGCCGGCATCTTCATTACGATCATCGTGATCGCTCTCTTCGTCTGGCTGATCAGCCGGATCGGGAAGAAATAAGCTTTTAAAGCAGATCGTCCAGGGTCTTGCCGTAGGACGGAAGGAACTCTTCCAGGAACACGCCCGCCTCGGGGACCGCGCCGCAGATCTCCCGGAGCTTTTCCTCCGTGGAGACACGCGCGCTCGTAAACTCCATATTTCCCGCGCGCTCCTCTTCCACGCACTTGATCAGGGCGGAGATCTTATCCGCCGCCTTCACGATCCGGTGCAGATACTTTTCATTTTCATCGGCCCCCTCATCGTTCGGGCAGAGGATCTCCCTGTAAACAGGCTGCAGATCCTCCGGAAGCCCAGCAAGCAGGCGCTCCTGCGCGACCTGCTCGACGTGTCCGTAGGCCGACCGGATCTCATTGCTGTAATATTTGACGGGGGTCGGCATATCCCCGGTGATGATCTCGGGCGCGTCATGAAAAAGCCCGAGCACGGCCGCCCGGTCCGCGTCCAGCTCCTTCCCGAAGCGTTCGTTCCCGATCACACAGAGCGCGTGCGCGATCATCGCGACCTCCATGGAATGCTCGCAGAGGTTCTCTGGCCTGGAGCAGCGCATCAGCGCCCATCTTTCGATATATCTCATCCTGGATAAAGCGGCAAAAAATGTGCCGTATCTGTTCTTATTTTCTCCCATACGATCACCTGCTTATTAAAAATGTTAAGATGCCTCTACTATAACGGTCCCCGCGCCGGTGTGTCAACTTGGCCGCATTCCCGATGGACAATCCGGGAATTATTTACTAATATATGATACGGAAATGATACAGAAAGGCCTGCTGATCCACAGCAGCCCATCAGACAGGAGGAACCAAAAATGGCAGTATCCGTACACACCCCCGACGCCCCTGAGGCGATCGGCCCCTACTCACAGGCCGTAGACCTCGGAAACCTTGTATTCGCGTCCGGACAGATCCCGATCGACCCGGCCACCGGTACAATGCCCGAAGGAATCGAAGCACAGACCCGCCAGGCGCTGACCAACGCGGGCAACATCCTGAAAGCCGCCGGCACCAGCCTTGACAAGGTCGTTAAAACGACCGTGTTCCTGTCCGACATAAACAACTTTGCGGCAATGAACGGCGTCTACGCCGAATTCTTCAAAGAAGGGCACTATCCCGCCCGCAGCGCCGTACAGGTTGCGCGGATTCCGAAGGATGCCCTGGTCGAGGTCGAAGTCATCGCCGAAAAGTGACCGCCTTTTCCTCAGGGCAGGATCCTGCGCGGTATCCAGTGCAGGCTGTCCCCGGAAACAAGGCTGTAGCGGACGCCGCGGCGGTCGCCGCGCAGGCTGTCCCCGAAGCGGGACTCGCCGTGGCAGTGTCCGTAGACGACCTGCTCCGCGCCGTATTTCTCGGCGATCTTTGTAAAGCAGCTGGAAGACTGCAGCACATTGGTCGGCGGATAGTGCAGGAACATGATGAATTTTGAATAGCCCGCCGCGCAGGCTGCCTCAAAGGAGACGAGAAGCCGGTCGTATTCGCGCTCGACGAGTTTTTCGGCGTGCGCCGCTTCCTGCTCGTCCCAGCCCTTGATATATCCTGCGCGATTCAGGTAGAAGGGCCCTTCGAAGGCATAGCCTTTTGTGCCGACGAGGGCGTATTCGTTGTATGAAAAATAATTGTTCTGGAGGAATTCCAGTTTCCCTTCATAAAGCGCCGCCAGCTGCGGCGTTTTTTTCGCGTCCCAGAACATGTCATGGTTGCCGCGGAGCAGGATCTTTCTGCCGGGGAGACTGCTGATGTATTCCAGGTCCATTTCGCACTCCGCGAGGTTTCTTCCCCAACTGTGATCCCCGACCAGCACGAGCGTATCCCCGGGGCGGATCAGTTTTTCGCAGTTTTCTTTGAAGATCTTTTCATGATCCTTCCACGCTTTGCCGTACAGCTGCCCCGGCGCCTTCAGTTCTGACTGAAAGTGCAGGTGCAGATCCCCGATCGCATACAGGCTCATTCTGCTTCTCCTTGTATTCTGCTTCTATTCATCCTGTTTCGGCCGCCGCCTCGCTGTAGCAAAGCAGGCGCATTCCGTATTCCTCTTTCCATCTTTCCCAGCGGGGCGTGACCGCGCAGAGGTATTCCAGCTTCCTGCGGCGCATGATCTCCCCCTCCGGGTGCCTGCTGTTTGCAAAGAGAAGGGTATCTTCTCCGGCCTTCGCCGGATGCATCACCGCCCAGTACGGGCCGCCCTCCGGCAGCGCGCACAGCCACTCTTCCACGCTGTCCAGATATTTCTCCGCGTCCGCGGGATCCTCCCCCGTATCGGGCGGGGAGGACGGCGGCATCCTGTAAAAGTCATGCGCGTCGATCAGGCCGTGCTTTCTGATCCGTTCGCGCAGGGGATCCATCAGCGCCGGGAGGGAAAACTCCGGGAACATGTGCGTGTCCGCGTAAACGATCTTCAGCCCGAGGCGGGTGAGGAGATCCAGCTGTGCGTCAAATTCGCGCAGCAGCAGGCCGATATCCGTCCGCTCCGGATCGAAGTCCTCCGGCGATGGGAGAAAATACCCGGCCTCATCCGTAACACCGGCTTTTTTCGTCCCGTCCAGGACGGGGCCCCACTTGATCCTGTCCCACTCGCTGTTGATCGTAAAGTGCAGGCCGACGTCGATGCCCTCGCAGGCTGCGAGGGCCGGCGCACCCTCCGCGATGTGCGCGCAGGGGGCCATGCAGGAGACGCTGCGGACCATATGCCCTGCGCGCGCCCCCTCCAGGATCGCCTCATTTGCACTTTTCGCGCTCCCGAAATCATCGGTGCGCCAGATCAGTTTCCTGTCCATCCCTGCCGGCTCCCGCGTTTACTCTCCGGCCACCGTCACGCCGGGGATGAGAACGGCCAGCGGCCCTTCGTAGGCGCTGTCCCTGTATCTTTCTTTGGAGAAGATGAGCTTTCCCTGCGCGTCGAGCAGGCTGCCGTTAATGGAGCCGCCGGTCAGCGGCACCCTCTTTCCGTCCTCCCCGGTGAGGAGGCCGAGGCGAAGCTCTCCGGCAAAGTGCCCGTCCATCGCATCCATCTGGAAATCCGAGAAGCTGACGGCCTCCAGGGTCCCCGGGCGTCTCATCTCCTCCAGGGACAGGGTCCCCGCATCCAGAGAAAGCTTCTCATACTCTCCCGTCGGTTCGATCCCGAGATAGTACGCATTGCGCGAATTCCCGTGGATGGTGCAGAGCTTTCCGTCCTCAAGGAGCGGGCGCGGACGCAGCGGAATGCCCTCGCTGCTGCAGGGGAACGTGGGCTGCAGCGTAAGGTTCAGCCGCTCTCCCCCGCCCATCTCTCCCTGGACATTGTCCCCCGTCTTCCAGGTGGAATACTGCGGGTAGATCATGGCCGAGGAGGATCTCTGCAGGTAGAAGCCGAGGATCTCCCTCAGGTTCTCCGCCGTCAGGATGATATCGTACTTTCCGGTCTTCGGCGCCGCGGCGGCCTGCGAGCGCAGCCGCACGTCGCGGATCCCCTCCTCCAGCTTTTCGCGCAGGGACGCAAGGTCCGCCTCCTGATAGGAGAACTGGCGGAACTGCTCGACGTCCTCCGGAGAAATGCACTGCGCGACGAACTCGCCGCTCAGGCTGTCCGCGTCATAGGAAACGTTCGTCCCCTTCGAATCCCTGATCTGCACCCGTCTGCGGCTTGCGAAGATCTCGGCGGAATTGATGAACGCCGTATCGTCCCCGCTGCCGGAAAGAAGGACTTCCCCTGCAGCCGCAGCCACCGCTGCGGGCGTCATCTCCCCGAAGCCCTCGCCCGCGCGCAGCACCTCGCCGTCCGCGGTCGGCGCGGGAAGCTCATAGAAGGGGTTCTTCACAAACGAAGCCGCGTAATAAGCGTCCCTGATCCTGCCTGCGATCTCATCGTCCGTCATGCCGGGCTCAATAAAGATCTCCGCGGAGCCGCGGAACTTATTGCCGTCCTCCTCAAAGTCTCTGAAGACCTCGGCGCGAACGAGGGAAAGCTCCCTGACCCTCGGAATATCCAGCTGTTTCCTGATATAATATAATTCTACGGCCTGCGTATGCTCCCGCGTCAGTCTCCAGGTGCTGACGCCGCATTTCTCCATGGCCCTGATGATCTTTTCCATATTTCCCTCCTGCGTTTTATACTCCGGTCATCCCAGACGGATGCGCGCCCTGATATAGGGGCCGCCGTCAGAGACCTTGACCCATTCCTTCCAGCCCTTGCCGCAGGCGCCGGCGCCAAAATGCTCCACCTTGTCCGAGACCATGCTGATCGACCGCAGAAGGTCCGGGACGTACCCGGTCAGGACGAGGGGGCCGTACACCTTCCCCGTCAGCTCCCCGTGTTTGATCTCCCTTCCGAAGGATACCATGCATTGGATCCCCCAGTTTTTCGGATCCTCCATGCCGCTGGTCGGGCAGTCCAGAAGAAGTCCGTCCTCCACCGAGCGGATCATCTCCTCCGGGGTGCTCTCCCCTTCCGTGAAGAAGGTATTCGTCATGCGCGTGTAGGCCTTGTGATCCACCGACTCGCGCCGCCCGTTCCCTGTCGGCTTCGTGCCGAGGCGGGAGGCGGAGACGCCGTCGCAGATGCCGGACACCAGGATGCCCTTATCGATGATGACCGTATCGGAGGCGGAATTTCCCTCATCGTCAAAGAAATAGGTGGCGACGTCCTCGTAGGAGGTGGCCGCCCCGTCCTTCATCGTGACAAGAGGAGAAGCGATCTGAGTGCCCATGCAGGACTTCGCAAGCGCCCTGTCCTTGACGAACATATCCATCTCCACGCCGTGCCCGAAGGCCTCGTGGACGATGATGCCGGTGACGGCGGGCGTGCAGATGCAGTCGTACTCGCCGGGCGAAAGCGGCTCCGCGATGAGCGCCGCCTGCACCGCAGCAAAGGATTCGTCCGCGCAGCGGGGAAGATCGTCCAGAAGCTCCGCGCCGCCAAGGAGCGAAGAGGAATAATAGCCGTCCTTGACCTGCTCTCCCCTGCGGGCAAGGCAGATGACCGCCGCGTCGCAGTACATCACATTCTGCTCAAGATCCCTGTTCTTCGAAAGAAAGATCTTGTGATAAACCTGATACTGGTACCGCACCATGCACTCCAGCAGGCTCTCCTGTGAGGAGAGCATGTCCTCCCTGACCGAGGTGAGGCGCGCCGTGATCTCCCCGTCGCCGAGGGCCCTGGGGTCTGTCTCAAAGGTCGTGGCCTTTGAAAAAACTTCCGGCGGATCCTCCGGAACGGGCGTCGGATACTGATCGCTAATGTCCGCCGCCTCCTGCAGCGTCTTTTCAAAGTACAAAAGGATGCCGGGAATATCCTCCCCGGAAAGCCGGTCCCCGCTGTACTCTAAAAGCCCCTTCCCGTAGTAGACGCGCGCCGTAAACCCGCGCCTGCCGAACATCCTGCTCTCCGCGATGCGGATCCCCGAGCGGCTCACGGAGTAATTCTTTGCCTCCACGTCCGACGCCAGAACACAGGCGTACGGATAGCGCTCCAGAAGCGCGTCAAGGAGCGCGCGCAGGGCCGTCTTCTGCTGCGCGAGAAAACTACTTGATTCTACAGATGATGCCATTTCTTCAACCTCCTGTTTCCTGATCGCCGGGAGGATCCTCTCCTCTCCGGATGGAACCTTCCCCGAAGCGCCCGCGGATCTTTTTCTCCATCTCCAGGAGCCGCTCCTGCTTCTCCCTGCGCTTCCGGTCCTCTTCCTTCTGCTTTTCCTCCTCGCGGCGGATCTCCAGCATTTCCTCCAGATTCATCTGCCGGTATTCCCCGTGGTCCAGATCCGAGGTCCCCACGCCCACAAGGCGCACGCCGAGCCCCTTCGCAAAGACGCCGTCCTCCCCCGCCGTCAGCCTGCGCGCAAGCTCTCCGGCGGTCCGGCGGATGACCTTAGCCGACTGCACCGAATCCTCCCGCTTTACCTGCATGGAGTGGCGTTTAAAATCGCTCGTCTTGATGACCACGCTGATCGTCTTCGCGTACATGCCGCTCTTCTTCAGTCTTTTGGAGACCTTCTCCGACAGGGCATCGAGCAGCGGCGGCATCTCCCTGTCATAATTCTCCGCGGTGATATCGTAGGATGTCGTGATCTCATTCGAGCAGCTCTTCGCCTCCTCGCGGACCGTCGTCACCGGGCTGTCGCTGATGCCGTTCGCGCTCCTCCAGATATAGCTGCCGCTCTTTTCCCCGAGCACGGACTGAAGGTAGTCCTCCGGAAGGGCGGCCGCGTCGCCGATGGTGTGGATGCCCACCGATTCCAGTTTTGCCGCCGTCTGCCTCCCGCAGCCGAACAGATCCCCGATCGGGAGCGGCCACATTTTCCCGGCGATCTCCTCCGGGAACAGCGTGTGCGTCCTGTCCGGCTTCTCAAAATCGCTCGCCATCTTGGCGAGGAGCTTATTGACCGAGATCCCGACGTTCACCGTAAAACCCAGGGTATCCCGCACCTGGTCCCGGATCTGCCCGGCCAGGGCGACCGGGTCATCGGTCCCGGAGACATCCATATAGGCCTCATCGATGGAGGCAGGCTCCACGGCGTCGGAGTACTCCCGCAGGATATCCATAAAGGCAGCGGAACATCTTTTGTACAGCGCAAAGTCCGAGGAGACGATGACAAGATCCGGGCACTTCTGCAGCGCGGAGGCCACCGGTTCCGCGGTGCGGATGCCCAGCCTCGCCGCGGGAATGGACTTGGCCGTCACGATCCCGTGCCTTGTCTCCCGGTCGCCGCCGACGATGGCCGGGATGGTGCGCAGATCCACGGAAGACGGATCTTCCTCAAGACGGTGCACCGCAGTCCACGACAAAAACGCGGAATTTACATCCACGTGAAAAATGATCCTGTCCATTTTTGCCATCTCTCCCAAAAAGCAGCTTCTCCTTAAACTATCTCCGCGGCGCGTCCCCCTGTCAAGAGGGATCCTCCCTGTCCTCCAGCAGGTCCGGCCTGTATTTCCGCGTGATCTCCAGCGCCTTTTCCCTCCGCCAGGCGCTGACGGCGCCGTGGTCTCCGGAGAGAAGGACGCCCGGCACGCTCATCCCTTCAAACTCCGCGGGCCGCGTATACTGCGGGTACTCGAGGAGCCCGCGCGTAAAGGATTCCTCCTCCAGGCTCTCCGGCCGAAGGACGCCGGGCAGAAGGCGCGCGACAGAATCCGCCACGGCCATGGCCCCGATCTCGCCGCCGGAGAGGATATAATCTCCCATCGAGCACACGTGGTCCGCCATCTCAAACACCCTCGCGTCGATCCCCTCATAGTGGCCGCAGACAAGGATCAGGTGGTCCGCCCCTGCAAAGGAGACGGCCGTCTTCTGCGAATACCGCTCGCCGGCCGGCGAAAACAGTACGACCATGGACTCTTCCCCCGGCACCTTCGCGGCTCTGATGGCATCCGCGATCGGCGCTGCCCGAAGGATCATGCCCGCGCCGCCGCCGTAGGGCGAGTCATCCACCGCCCGGAAGCTTCCCTCCGCGTAATCCCGGATGTCCGTGATCCGAAGTTCCAGCCGGCCGAGCGCAATGGCGCGTTCGATCACATGGTCCCTGAAAAAACCCTCAAACTGCTCCGGCGCGATCGTAAGTATCGTGATCTTCATGCATCCTCTCCTGTCACATGATCATGCCGCGGATCAGGTTCACGGCGATCCGTCCGCTCTGAACGGCATTGATATCCGTTCCCGGGCTTCCCTGGGATGCCCCGGCGATCCCCCAGTGCAGCTTTATGCTGCCGCTGTCGGTCTCCTTCGCCTCATATTGATCAAAGCGGTAATAGCCCTCTTTCTCGATCCCGCAGTCCCAGGCGAACAGATCCCCCAGAAAGGCCTCCCTGTCCGGATGGCCGTCCGGAAGCGCGCGCAGGGTCTCCCATCTCTCCCGGTCCCAGTTCTCCGGAAAATTAACGTTCAGGATATGTCTGCCCGCGCCGTCCATCCATCTGTCCCATGCCCGGTCCATCAGGACCGGAAAAAATTCCTGCGCCGCATAAAAATCATCCGTTTCCTTCCCGATCGAAAAAGCGGCGGCGGGGATGCCGCTCATCAGCGCTTCCATGGCCGCGGCGACCGTCCCCGAGTAGAGGATGTCCTGTCCGACGTTGTATCCGTCATTGATCCCGGAAAAGACCAGGTCCGGCTTCCTCTCCGCGGCAAAACCCAGCGCGGCCTTCACGCAGTCTGCCGGCGTTCCGTCAACGGCAAAGGTGCGCACGCTCTCCCCCTCCGGATCTCTCGGGAACAGTTCGAGCGGCCGGGTGATCGTTATGCGCTGCGACATGGCGGAGCACTGGGAAAGCGGCGCGCAGACGAGGATGGAAAGCTCCTCCCCCTCCGGGAGCCTGCTTTTGAAATACGCCTCCGCAAGCCCGGTCAGGACGCGCAGCCCCCGGGCGTCAATGCCGTCATCGTTCGTGATCAGTATATACATAAGTAACCTCCGTAAACACAACCGTGCGCTTCCGCGCCCTATGAGTCATTATACCATGATAATTGACAGCATATTTTTGTAAATGGTAAAATTTATTAGCAATAAAACACGGAAAGAGGTTGGAAAATGCGAAGGAAAACAAAAGCTGCGATACTGGCATTGATCCTGGTCATTTTATCGGTCACTCCCGCCTTTGCCTTACAGTACGGCGACAGCGGGGACGACGTAAAGGCCCTGCAGGAACTGCTTGTCGAAAAAGGCCTGCTCTCCGATACACCGGACGGCGTTTTCGGCGCCAATACGGAAAAGGCAGTCATGGCTTTCCAGGAGCGGATCGGCGTTACGCCGAACGGCCTTGTGTCTGACGACCTGATCAAGCAGATCGAGGCATCCGAAAAGGTTGAAATTGAAGAAGAGACGGAGGCACAGACCGAAGAAGCCGAAGCGCTGACCGAAGAAGAGACGGAGGAACAGACCCAAGAGCCTGAGGAACAGACCGGAGAGACGGAGACCCTGACCGAAGAGGCGCTGACGGAAGAGGCGCTGACCGAAGAGGCCTTGTCTGAAGAGATTGAAACAGCGGACGATGCGGACTTTGTCATCGACGATTATGACGGGATCCTCCTTGGCTATACCGGCGCAGGCGGCGACGTCACCGTTCCTTCCTACATCGGAGAGATCCCCGTCCTTGCCGCAGATGACCAGGCCTTCAGCGGGGACCCGGACATCACGTCCCTTTCCCTGCCGCAGCCCCTGGACCGGCTCCTTGCCGGCGCCGTCCGGGATATGGACGGACTGGAGAGCATCTCCCTGCCCGACACACTGACGGTGATCGGCCCGGACAATTTTGCAAACTGCCCGCATCTTAAAGAAGTGACCGTCCCCGCGCGGGTGACCATCGTGCAGAGCGGCAGCTTTTCCGCCTGCGCGGAGCTTGGCAGCATCACCTTCCTTGGCGACGTTCCCGTCTTTGAGAGCGCCTGCTTTTCGGACCTTTCGGAGAGCGCCGTGATTTATGTCCCGGAGGACCGCATCAGGGAATACCGCAGCGCGCTCCCGGAGGACATCACTGTTAAGGGGAGCGGCAAAGACGCCGTCATCTGCGATTACAGTGTTCCGGACGACGCATTTGCCTTTGACGCGGATACCGGTACCATCACCGCCTACACCGGGTTCGATAAACGGGTGGATATCCCCTCTGAGATCGGCGGCGCCAGGGTCACCGCGATCGGCGACGAGGCCTTCGCGGACAACCGCTACCTCACATACGTAACGCTGCCGGAGGGCATCCGGACGGTCGGAAAGGACGCATTCTCCTATATGAGCAGCCTTGCCTATGTAGAGATGCCGGCCTCGCTGCAGACGATCGGCGAAAACGCTTTCTACGGCTACAGAGGACAGACCGCCGGTTTCCGCGAGGGACTTGAAGAGATCGGCGGCGGCGCCTTCGCGCTCTCCGCCCTTAGCGGCGACCTGCACCTTCCTTCCACGGTCAGGGTGATCGGGGACTCCGCCTTTGAGAGATCCTCCGTCCGCAGCCTTTATCTCGGAGGATCCCTGGAGCGCATCGGATCCAAAGCGTTCGCGATCCCCTCTCTTGGCTATGTGCAGCTGGATGAATTCGCGCCCGTCGATATCGCGGAGGACGCGTTCCTGGGCGATGACGCCCTGACAGATCTGGATCTTCCCTGGTACTGCACCGAGGAAGTCCGCGAAGCGTACCGCGGCCTCATGGAGGAGCAGGCACCGGAATGCTACGTCTGGATCAACAATCCCCCGGCCGAATATCCCAAAGACGACACCTGCGTCTTTGAGAGGAACGGGGACGGCACCTTCCGTCTTTCCTACTACAGCGGAAGCCAGCCCATTCTTCAGCTCTGGCATGCCTGGTACGACGAAGAGACGCAGGACTATGTTCCCATCACGGGAGTCGGGGACGGCGCTTTTAAGGGCAGCGAAACGCTGAAGGGATTTTACGTTACCCACTCTGACATGTTCACGACGATCGGCGACGAGGCCTTCGCGGACTCCTCGCTTGAACATATCGACCTTTTCAATACAACCGAGACGATCGGAAGCGGTGCCTTCCGGAACTGCACAAACCTTAAAGAGATCACGCTTCCGAAGTCGCTTACGTACGTCGCGGAAGACGCATTTGAAGGCTGCACGGGCCTTGAGACCGTATCGATTCTCTGTGATCCGTCGGTCATTCCCGAAAACGCCTTCGATACATGCACCGCTCTGAAGAATAAACAAATGCCCTGACCGGTGCCAATGCAGCTATTAAAAGATCCTCCGGGAAAACCCGGAGGATCTTTTTTGTCATATCCTTATTTCCGCATTTTCTCGCGCAGCGACCGGACCACGCCGTCATGCTCCTCATGTTTCATTGTCGGGAATGCCCTCAGCAGCCTGCCCGAACCAAAAACTTTATGGGAAACGATCTGCGCTTCCAGCTCTTCCCTGCGGATACGAAGCTTCTCCTGGGCACGTTCCTGCAGTTCTGCCCCGGCCAGATGCGCCTGCACGCGCTGCTCTGAGATCTTCTGCTGCGCAGTGATGGAATCGCTGCCGAGCTTCTGACTCAGGCCGTCGCTGACGATCCGCATCTGCTGCGAGATATGATCCAGCTCGGCGAGTCTGCGGTTAAGGCCCGCAACGGTCATCACCGTCACAATACAGTCTGCGATGAAGATGGCATACAGCACCGCAAGAATCGGCCAGCCATATTGTTCCGGGATATGGATGCCTTTTTCCGATTCCATGGCCGGCTGTACGACCTGTACCACAAAGACGACCGCCAGTCCCCAGATGATGCTGAAGGGCAGGCAGATATACCCGTGAAAATTAAGCGGGACCCTGCTGTAATCCCACCAGCGGGCATGGAAGCAGACATCCAGCAGCCAGCCCGCGATCAGCTCGATCAATGTCGTCAGGATCATCCCGGCAACGAACAGCACAAGCAGTTCCTGCCAGGAACCGGCGCTTCCGCCGCTGCCTGCAGAAAGCACTCCCATTGCGGGGAGCACGGCTTTTGTGAAGGCAAACACGCCCACAACACCAAAGCCGTAGACCGGGCAGACCGGCCCGTTCAAAAACCCGCGGTTAATGATCTTTCCATGCCTGACTGCATGATAGATCACTTCCACACACCAGCCCAGAAAAGCATACAGCAAAAAATCAGCTGCGATCTGATAATACGTCATTCCTGCGATCATAATTTCCCCCTGCTTGTTGGATCATGGTACAATTATATTGATTTTATCTCGATCCGTCTACAGGTACTGTCCCTATTTCAATGATCAGGAGTCGCTCATGCAGATATTAAATGACCTTTCCGGCCCGGAGGCCGAACTGTATAAGATAACCAGGGAAGCGCAGCTTCTGCGCTTTTTCGAGCCGGAGCCCGGTGTTTTTATCGCCGAGAGCCCGAAGGTGATCGGCCGCGCCCTGGACGCGGGTTATGAACCGCTCTCCTTCCTGGGCGAAAGGAAGCAGCTTGAAGGGGAAGGCGCCGGAATCCTGGCGCGATGCCCGGACGTGCCCGCCTACGCCGCGGACGAGGGTGTCCTTGCACAGATCACCGGATACCCGATGACAAGAGGGATGCTCTGCGCCATGCGGCGCCGCCAAGCCCGCCCGCTGCGCCAATTCCTCACAGAGGAGCTTGCCGGAGCGCGTCGCGTCGCGATCCTCGAGAATGTAATGAACCCGACCAACGTTGGCGCGATCTTCCGCAGCGCGGCTGCCCTTGGTGTCGACGGCGTGATCCTCGCCGCCGGCTGCTGCGATCCGCTCTACCGCCGCGCGATCCGTGTCAGCATGGGGACTGTTTTTCAAATTCCATGGACGATCGCCGGGGACGACTGCCCCTGGCCGGGAGACGCTCTGGCTCTCCTCTCCTCCCTCGGATACAGGACCTGCGCCCTTGCGCTCAGGGATGATTCTCTGTCCCCTGACTCTCCCGCCCTGCAGCGCGAGCAGCGCCTTGCCCTGCTCCTTGGCGCGGAGGGGGACGGTCTTGCGCCGCAGACCATCGACGCCTGCGACTATACGGTTCGGATCCCGATGTCCCACGGCGTCGATTCCCTTAATGTATCCGCCGCTTCCGCCGTTGCCTTCTGGGAGCTCTGCGCTCGGCCGGAGCACAGGTAAATCAGTCAATTATGCCCAATTTTTTCAAAAAAATCCACTCAAGTATTGTCAGGGATGTCCAAGGTATGATATGATGCTTTAAACCGTTGAAAAAGCGTAAGTAGGTTTCGGATGTGATCCCCAGAGAGCCGCGGATGGTGGGAGCGCGGTGTGAGCACCAAAGCTGAATGGGCTTTTGAGGGCGAGCGGAAACGGAGGCGGCCGCGCCGCGCCGGAGTATGTAAGACGCAGGCCAGCGTTACGGGCAGACGCGTATGAGGCGCGTCATGAGTGGACGGAACAAATGTCCGTCAAGCCGGGTGGCACCGCAGGAGATGATCCTGTCCCAGCAGTTCATTCACTGGGACAGGTTTTTTTGTCCCCACTTTTCAGGAAAGGAGCTACAACGATGGCAGAGAACAAGATCCCCTATAAGATCTACCTTGAAGAGCAGGAGATGCCGACCAAATGGTACAACCTCCGCGCGGATATGAAGAACAAGCCCGCGCCGCTCCTTAACCCCGGCACACATGAGCCCATGACCGCCGAGGAGCTCAACGGCGTATTCTGCGAAGAGCTCGTAAAACAGGAACTGAACAACGACGACAGGTTCTTCGAGATCCCCACGGAGATCCAGGATTTTTACAGGATGTACCGTCCGTCACCGCTGGTCCGCGCCTACTGTCTTGAGAAGAAGCTGGGCACACCGGCGCATATCTACTATAAATTCGAGGGCAACAACACGAGCGGCAGCCACAAGCTCAACTCCTCGATCGCCCAGGCTTATTACGCAAAGAAGCAGGGCCTGAAGGGCGTCACCACCGAGACCGGCGCCGGACAGTGGGGCACTGCCCTCTCCATGGCCTGCTCTTACTTTGATCTCGACTGCAAGGTCTACATGGTCAAGGTCTCCTACGAGCAGAAGCCCTTCCGCCGCGAGGTCATGCGCACCTACGGCGCGACCGTAACGCCTTCCCCGTCCATGGAAACGGAAGTCGGAAGAAAGATCCTCGCGGAGCATCCGGATACCACGGGCAGCCTCGGCTGCGCGATCTCCGAGGCCGTTGAAGTCGCCGTGACCAATGAGGGTTACCGCTACGTACTGGGCAGCGTTTTAAGCCAGGTCCTCCTTCATCAGTCCGTGATCGGTCTGGAGACCAAGACAGCGCTCGAAAAGTACGGGATCAAGCCGGATATCATTATCGGCTGTGCCGGCGGCGGCTCGAACCTGGGCGGCCTGATCGCCCCCTTCATGGGCGAAAAGCTGCGCGGCGAAGCGGATTACAGGATCATCGCCGTAGAACCCGCCTCCTGCCCGAGCTTTACGCGCGGTGTCTATGCCTACGATTTCTGCGACACCGGCAAGGTGTGCCCGCTCGCGAAGATGTACACCCTTGGCTGCGACTTCATTCCGTCGCCGAACCATGCGGGCGGCCTGCGCTATCACGGCATGAGCTCCATCCTCTCCCAGCTTTATGATGACGGCATGATGGAGGCAGTCTCCAGGAAGCAGACCGAAGTCTTCGAAGCTGCCGAGATGTTCGCCCGCGTCGAGGGCATCCTTCCGGCGCCGGAGAGCTCTCACGCCATCCGCGTTGCCATCGACGAAGCCCTGAAGTGCAAAGAGACCGGCGAAGCAAAGAACATCGTCTTCGGTCTGACCGGCACCGGCTATTTCGATATGGTCGCCTATGAGCAGTACCATAACGGGACCATGACCGACTACATCCCGACAGACGAAGATCTTGCCTTCTACAGAAAGCAGCTTCCGCAGTTTTGAAATTGATCATTGATC
>CAJOLD010000022.1 GCA_905235435.1 uncultured Lachnospiraceae bacterium | reverse complement strand
TACAGAAAAAGAAAACTTCACGGATACCGGCGCCCGCTGGCGTACTGGACTTCTGAATTGCCGGAACATGGAGGCGTAGCCGCGGGCCGTATCTGCTTCGGCGCACATCAGGTCGAACTGCGGGTCCGTGGTCCTGCGGACAAAGGCGCGCAGATCCTCGCTGCCGTAGTTGGTCACCTGCCCGCCGGGATCTTCGACGCTGAGGGCGTAGTCGATGCCGACCTCGGTCCCCTCCGGGAAGTTTTCCGGGTTCTCGAATTCTTGGTCGCAGACGGACTGGATCTCGTCGTCCTGGGCGGAGTAGATGCGGAGACCGCCCGTATAGACGGCCTTAAAGGCCTGCTTGTAGGTATATCCCTTTTCGTTCATCAGGTCCTCGATGACCTGGTCGATCAGGGCGTCCTGATAGTAGGAATAGACAGAGGTGAGGCTGGCATCGTAGGTCTCGTTGGACACGATCCTCGAGTAGACGTCGTCCGCGAGCGCCTCGTCATACTGCGCTTTGGTGATATAGCCCTGATCCAGCATGCAGGACAGGACCGTCTCGCGGCGGGCCGCGTTTGCCTCCGGGTGGATGAGGGGGTCGTAGGCGGACGGATTCTGCGTGATCCCGGCGATCACGGCGCATTCCGAGAGCGTCAGCTCCGAGACATCCTTGCCGAAATAGGTGTAGGCGGCCGACTGCACGCCGTAGCAGCCCGCGCCGAGGTTGATCGTGTTGAGATAGTCCTCCAGGATCTGGTCCTTGGTCAGGACCTGCTCCAGCTTCAGCGCGAGATACTGTTCCTGGATCTTCCGGCGGAGACGGTCCATGAAGGTGGTCTCATTCATCCAGCCGGTGAAAACGCTGTTCTTAAGGAGCTGCTGTGTTATCGTGCTGGCGCCCTCCGAGAAGTTTCCGGACGAGAGGCCGACCCAGACGGCGCGGGCGATCCCTTTCGGGTCGATCCCGCCATGCTCATAGAACCGCTGATCCTCGATGGCTACCATGGCGTGCTGCATGTCCTCCGGGATCCGGTCGAGGGTCACCAGGTCGCGGTTCGCCTCCGGCAGCGTGAGCTTCTGGACGCGGACGCCCGACTGGTCGTAGATGTAGGTGGCGGCCTGGGTGGGCGCCACGGTGATGGAGGAGATATCCGGCGCGTCCGCGATCACATCGCGCAGCAGCGCGGCGCCGGCAATAAGGCCGGCCGCGGCGGCGGCGAGAACGGCCAGAAGGAAGATGCGCAGGATGGTCTTCCAGAGCTTGCGCTTCACTTTCTTTCCGGTGTGCGGCGCGCGCATGCGCCGGACGTCCTGTTTTGTATATCTTGAGTACCTTGAGTGTTCCATATCTATGCTCCCCGGCTGATACTCCCCGGCAGCGGTCCGCCGGCAAGTTGACCTTTTCCGGCATCTATTGTATAACTAATCTGACAGAAAAGACATTGAAGGTTTCTTAATTATTAGAGAATTATCGATGAATCAGACCAGGTTTATATATCGCGGGGGACAGGCGCAGATCGAAGAGAAAAAGTCGCGTTTTATCGCCACCGCAGAGCCGGTCCGCTCCGAGGAGGAAGCGGCGGCCCTGCTCGCTTCGGTCCGGAAAAAATACTGGGACGCGCGGCACAACTGCTACGCCTTTGTGACCGGCCCCGGCGGGAGGCTGCAGCGAAGCAGCGACGACGGAGAGCCGCAGGGAACGGCGGGCCGTCCCATCCTGGAGGTCATAAAGGGCTTTGGGGCGGAGGACTGCATCGTCATCGTCACCCGCTATTTCGGGGGCGTCCTCCTGGGGACCGGCGGTCTTGTCCGCGCCTATACCATGGCCGCGCAGGCGGGTCTGGAGGCCTGCGGGACGGCTGTCCGCATGCAGGGATACCGGTTTACGGTCCGCACGGACTACACGGATATCGGACGTCTGCAGTACCTGTTCGCCCAGCAGGGCTGGCAGGTGGAGGATACACAGTACACAGAGGCCGTGACAATGCAGATGGTCGTCGCCTCGGAGGAGTACGCGGAGGTGGCGAAGGCGGTCACCGATGCCACCAGCGGGCGCGCGGCACTTTCCGAAAGGGAAGAGGTGTGCTTTGCCCGCACCGATGAAGGAACATTATATTTCTGAGGTCTTATGAAAGAGAAAGAAAAGGTCTTTCTGACGGTGCGCTCCCATTTCAGGGACGCGGCTGCGGACGCGGAGACCGCGGCGGAAGAAATGGATCGCTTTGAGAAAGAGGCGCTGCTGGAGCGGCGCGGCGGGAGCGTGATCGTACAGACGGTCCGCGCGGAGGATTCCGCGGAGCGGCTCTCGCTCGTCTATGACGCCGGCGCCGGGAGTCTTAAGGTGCTGCGCACCGGCGATGCCGCGCTGAAAATGGATCTGGTGAGAGGCCGCCGGAGCGAGGCGGTCTTTTCTGCGCCCTCCGGAAAACTTGCGCTCGAGGTGGAGACCCTGCGCCTGGAGGAGACGGAGGGCAGCGGGTTTTCACTTGCGCTGGAATACCGGACGTATTCGGGCGGCAGGGACCTTGGAAGCTTTTCGATGGAGATTCGCGCGGAGGCAGTCCCAAAAGGCGGGCCACAAGAAGAGGGAACAGAGAATGACGGCAGATAAAAAAGAACTTCCCATCGCGGTGTTCGATTCAGGCGTCGGCGGGATCAGTGTCCTGCGGGAGCTTGTCCGGGTGATGCCCGGGGAGGATTTCTATTTCCGCGGCGACTCTGTGCACGCGCCCTACGGCACGCGGCCTGCGGAGGAGATCCTGCAGCTTACGAAAGAGAATATCGCCCGCATGGCCGGCAGCGGCTTCAAGGGGATCGTGATCGCCTGCAATACGGCGACCAGCGCCGCCATCACGCCGCTCCGGCAGATCTACACGGACATCCCCGTTGTCGGCATCGAGCCGGCGATCAAGCCGGCGGTGGAGCGCTGTCCCGGCGGGAAGATCCTGGTCATGGCGACCCCGATGACGGTCGGCGGAGAAAAGTTCCTCCGCCTGGTGCACCGGTTTGAGGATGAGGGGATCATCATCCCCCTTGCCTGTCCGGGTCTGATGGAGTTTGTCGAGGCGGGTACGCTCTCCGGTCCTAAGCTGGAAGCCTACCTGGAGGAGCTGCTTTGCCCTTACCGGGAGGAGGGAATCGACGCGGTCGTGCTCGGCTGCACCCACTATCCCTTTGTGCGCAGGCAGGTCGCCAGCGTGATGGGGGAAGGCGTTCTGATCGTGGACGGGAGCGAAGGAACGGCGAGAGAGATGAGACGGCGTCTGCTTGGCGCGGGGCTGCTCAGGGACAGAGCGCAGGGCGGGACCGTCCGGTTCGAGGACAGCCTCCCGGAGAAAGAGACGCTCTGCCGCTTCCTGCTGGAAGCGCAGCTGTGAGGAATAAAAAAGACCCCATGCAGGATGCATGGGGTCTTTTGCGTGAGATCTGTTTTATGATTTCTTCTTTCCGGAGCTCTTTTTTTCCTTGGCGGCTTCGCTGTCCACCCTGGCTTTGGCCTTGCTGCGCTGGCGGGCCCAGAAGCCTTTCTTTTTCTCCGGCTGCTCCAGAGGACCGCGGATGCCGCGGACGTCCAGGATATAAATACCGCTGATGACAGCCTTGACTTCCTTCTTGATCGGGATCAGGTCGAAGATGTCGTTGTCGGCGACCAGTGTCATGATCTTGGGGCCGACCTTTGCCTTGACGATCGGAAGCTTTGACCGGCGCATCAGGCGGGGCGTTGCGTCAATGACCTGCTGCGGAAGGCCTGCCTTGTTCAGAGGCATCATCTTTTTGTCGATGACAAGCATGGAGATCGTCTGCTTCATTGCTTCCATCTGAGCGCGCTGTTCGGCCTGGCGCTTCTGCATGCGCTTTCCGACAAAGTACAGTACGATCAGCGTGGCGACGGCGATCAAAAGGATGATAAGCAGTACCTTCAGTAATGTAGACATAGTTAACCTCCCTCGGGACCGGCTTGGGCCGGCATCCCGTTCATTTTAGCATCCTTTACGGGAAAGCGCAATGAAAAGTGATTGAAATTGAGGGTGAGTGTTGGTATACTGTTTAAGGTTTATCCGGAGCAAGTTGCAAGAAAGGAAGAGAAGAAGAATGAATAAAAAAATGCTTATGGCCCTTATTCTCTGCGGAGCCTGCCTTGTGAGCGGCTGCGGGAAAAAAGAGTCTGCGCAGGACAATGCAGGCGCTGCCGCCCTTGAGGCGGAGACCGAAGTAAAGACCAAGGCGCAGGAGGAAGCGCTCACGGAAGAGGCCGCTGAATCCGTACTGGAAGAGACCGAGGGACTGACCGAGGCGGAGACCGAGGAAGTCATCCCCGAAAGACCCGACTATAAAGCGCTCGATTATGTGACACTCGGCACCTATAAGGGACTTGCCCTTACCGACGAACCGGTGTCTGTAACAGAGGACGAGATCAACGCGGAGATCAGCACCGCATTCAGCGCATCCGGCCTTGAGGACGTCATGGAGACGCCCGCGGACGATACCGTACAGGTCGGCGATACCGTGAACATCGATTTTGAAGGAACCATAGACGGAGAAGCCTTTGACGGCGGGACCTCCGAGGCAGTGGATCTCGTGATCGGCTCCGGCATGTTCATCCCCGGTTTTGAAGAGGGCCTTGTCGGCGCCCATACCGGTGACAAGCTGGATGTTCCCGTCACCTTCCCGGAGAACTACAGCGCGGCCAATCTTGCGGGACAGGATGCCGTGTTTGCCGTGACGGTGAATTCCATCAGCCGCCCGAAGCTTACCGACGAGGCCGTGAAAGATGTCTCCGGCGGCGTGTACGATACGGTCGAAGGATTCAGGACTTATATTGAAGACGGTATCCGCAGCGGCAGAGAGACCCAGAAGGACAACGCGCAGAAAGAAGAACTGATGGCGCAGCTGTACAATACCTGCAAGGTCAATGATTACCCGCAGGATCTTCTGGACTACACGGTAAACGGCCTTGAGCGCACCTATACGGAGTATGCTTCCATGTACGGCATGTCTCTCGAGGATTTCCTCAGCATGTATATGCAGATGACGGCGGAAGATTTTGAGACGGCTGCCGAGGATGCCGCGAAGGACACCCTGACGCAGGAAATGATCCTCAAGGGCATCGCGGAGCAGGAAGAGATCACCATCTCAGACGACGAATTCAGCGCCGGCTGTGAAGAATACGCCGCGAAATACGGCTATGAGAGCGGACAGGAGATCATTGACAATTACGACCCGAAGATCATCGAGGTCAGCCTGCTGCAGGACAAGGTCCTTGAATTCCTGAAAGATAACGCTGTGATCGAGGAAGTGACGGAGGAAGTGACCGAAGAAGCGACCGAAGAAGCAGCGGAAGAGGAGACCGCGGAAGCTTTAGAAGCAGCGGAAGAACTGACGGAAGCTGTAACGGAAGCCGTAACAGAGTAAACGGGAAATGAAATAAGAGTGGCGGAACCGGATGTGACGGCTCCGCCGCTTTTAAAGAGAAAGAGAAGATCCACCACAAAGAAGGGAGAAGAAAATGAACCAGACCCAACCGATCAGAGACGCCAGAAAGCTCGGAGTCTCTAAAATGCTGCTGCTGGGCGTTCAGCACCTGTTCGCCATGTTCGGGGCCACGATCCTCGTGCCCATCCTTGTCAGCGGGTATTTCCAGGCTGCCTGCGGCGAACCCGTGTCCCGCGGCCTGACGGTCTCCGTGACGCTTTTCTGCGCCGGCGTCGGGACCCTGCTGTTCCATGTGCTTTCCAAGATGAAGGTGCCTGCTTTCCTTGGCTCTTCGTTCGCTTTTCTCGGCGGTTTCGCAACGATCGCCAACCTCAGCACCGGCAAGTATGCCGGCCTTGGCGCCAATGAGAAGGCGGCCTACGCCTGCGGCGGCATTGTTGTTGCCGGCCTGATGTATCTGGTCCTTGCGCTGATCATCCGCCTTGTCGGCGTGAAGCGTGTCATGCACTTCCTGCCGCCTGTCGTGACGGGTCCGGTCATTATCTGCATCGGCCTGAGCCTTGCACCCTCCGCGATCGGCAACGCGCAGACCAACTGGTTCCTGGCGCTCATCGCGCTGGGCGTGGTCATCGTTTTCAACGTATGGGGCAAGGGCATGTTCCGGATCATCCCCATCCTGATGGGCGTGGTCATTGCCTATGTGGCAGCGCTGATCATGAATGCCTGCGGGATCGCGAACCCGGACGGCTCCGCCATCCTGAATTTCGCCTCTGTCGCTGAGGCCGGCTATGTCGGACTGCCGCCCTTCCAGCTGGCGAAATTTGATATCAACGCCATCCTGATCATGGCCCCCATCGCGATCGCTACGATGATGGAGCACGTGGGCGATATCTCCGCGATCTCCGCGACCACCGGCAACAACTTCCTGGAAGATCCCGGCCTGCACAGGACCCTCATGGGCGACGGCCTTGCAACGGCCCTGGCCGGCCTGATCGGCGGACCTGCCAACACGACCTACGGCGAGAACACGGGCGTTCTGGAGCTGAGCAAGGTCTACGATCCCGTTGTCATCAGGATCGCTGCCGTATTTGCCATCCTGATCAGCTTTATTCCGAAGCTCTCCGCCATGATCGGCACGATGCCGGCATCCATCATCGGCGGCATCAGTTTTATCCTCTACGGTATGATCTCCGCCATCGGCGTGCGCAACATCGTTGAGAACAAGGTGGACCTCACGAAGTCCAGAAACCTGATCATCTGCGCAGTCATCCTTGTGTGCGGACTTGGCTTTACGAACGGGATCACCTTCACGGCCCACGGAACCTCGATCACGCTCACCTCTCTGGCGATCGCGTCGATCGCGGGCATCCTGCTCAACATCATTCTTCCGGGCAATGACTACGAATTCGGCGTCAATCAGTCCGGAGACGAGAACCAGGGCGTTCATCAGAGCTGAGATACCGGAATCAAAACGAAAACGGATCATTACGGGGCCGGCCTTGTGCCGGCCCTTTCAGAATGATTCTGCAGAGGGACGGACGATGAAGGAAGAGTACACATTAAGGACGATCAGGAGCGGGCGAAAGACGGTCTCCATCGAGGTGAAGAGGGATGGAACGGTCGTTGTGCGGGCACCGAGGGCGATGTCCGACGCCGCGGTCCGGCGGATCCTGGACAAAAGACAGGAGTGGATCGTAACGAATGTTCAGAAGATGCGCCTTGCGCATCCCGCGCCGGCGGAGGATGAAATGCTCGGGCCCTCGCAGATCAGGGAGCTGAAGGAGGAGGCGCAGAGGACGCTGCCCGGGAAGGCGGAAAGCTTCGCGGCGAAGATGCGGGTCGCTTACGGCAGGATCACCGTGCGCTGCCAGAAGACCAGATGGGGAAGCTGTACGGCAGAAGGGAATCTGAGCTTCAACTGTCTTCTCATGCTGATGCCTGAGGAGATCGTGGACTATGTGATCGTCCATGAGCTGTGCCACTTAAAGGAGATGAATCATTCACAGAGGTTCTGGCGGGAGGTGGAGAAGGTCCTTCCGGACTACAGGCAGCGTCAGCGCTGGCTGAAGGAAAACGGGGGAAGGTATCTGGACCGGGTGGACCGGCACTGATTCAATTCCCGACAGAGAGGTATTTCAGCACGCGGCCCGCAATGATCCCGTTGATCGCGCCGGTTAAAAGGCCCGCGAGGACAAGGACCGGGAGATAATAAAGGATGGCCGTGTTCTGGAAGGCAGCTGCGGCAAGCTGCCCGATGTTATGGAAGATGCCGCCGAATATGCTGATGAAAAGGAGGGAGAAATTCCCTCTTTTTTTCATGAAGAGCATGACAAAATAGCTGAGCATGCCGCCGGAGAGACTGTATATGAGGGCTGCCGGGCTGGAAAAGAGCAGGCCGGTGAGCATGATCCGGGAGAATGCCACGATGAGCACATCGGAGGGCGGAAGAAGGTAGAAGCCGATCAGCGTGACCAGGTTGGCGAGCCCGAGTTTGATCCCGGGGATCCCGAAGTTGAAGGGAATGAGGACTTCGACCCAGGAGAGGATCATTGCCAGCGCGATCAGCATGGCGAGAGTGGCCGTCCTCTCCGCGATTGTCCTGTTCTTTTTCGGTTTTTCCGGGTTCTGCATGCGGCTGCTCCTCCTTTTCCGCTGTCCATTATACCACATACAGGCGCAAAAAGAAGGGAAAAGGGCGGTAAAGGAGAGGGGGCCTTCGGCACTTGCGAAAGAAGATGCTTTCGTGTATACTGTTGCCGTTAGCTTTTTTGAGCTGAGTTATTTTGTTTTTATTCTGGAAAGGAGCAGCGGCATGTCTTACAGAGATGAGGTGGAGCTGTACGCAAAGAAAATGGCGCCGGTGTGTGTCGAAAATGACACGATCCCGGATTCGCTGTTTTCGGAATACAGTGTTAACAGAGGTTTGAGGGATCTTAACGGAAAGGGCGTCCTTACGGGCCTGACCGGCATTTCAAAGGTGGTGTCCTTCGAGGAGCAGCCGGACGGAACGAGGGTCCCCTGCGAAGGACAGCTGTGGTACCGCGGGTATAATGTGAATGACCTTGTGCAGGAGGCGCTGTCATCCGGCTTCGGCTTTGAGCGCACGACCTACCTGCTGCTCTTTGGCGAGAAGCCCACGGACGACCAGATGGAGGAATTCAAGGATATCCTGGCGCACAGCCGCCATCTTCCCACAAACTTTACGCGCGACGTGATCATGAAGGCGCCGACGCAGGACGTCATGAACTCCATGATGCGAAGCATCCTGACGCTCGCCTCCTATGATGAGGACGCGCTCAGCACGGATATTACGGATACGATCATGCAGTGCATCCGGCTGATCGCCATCTTCCCGATGCTGGCAGTGTACGGATATCACGCCTACAATCACTATGAGAATCTGAGCAGCATGTACATCCACCGGCCGGATCCGGAGCGGTCCGCCGCGGAGAATCTGCTGATGATGCTGCGCCCGAACATGAAATATGATTCGATCGAGGCGATCGTGCTGGATATCTGCCTGATGCTCCACATGGAGCACGGCGGCGGCAACAACTCGACCTTTACCACCAGGGTCGTCACCTCATCCGGCTCCGACACCTACGCGGCGATCGCGGCTGCCATGGCCTCCCTGAAGGGTCCGCGGCACGGCGGCGCCAACCTGAAGGTCATGGATATGATGGATGATATCCGCGCGCATATCCGCGACTGGAATGACGAGGAGGAAATCGAGGCATACCTTAAAAAGATCGTTGACGGGGACGCCTTTGACCATAAGGGACTGATCTACGGAATGGGCCATGCGGTCTACTCCATCTCCGATCCGAGGGAAAAGATCTTCAAGGGATTTGTGAGAAGGCTCGCGGAGGCCAAAAAGCAGGGCCATGAGCTTGAGCTCTATGAGAACGTCGAGAAGATCGCCCCGAAGGTGATCGCGGAAAAGAGAAAGATCTACAAGGGCGTCAGCCCGAACGTGGACTTTTACAGCGGATTCTGCTACAGCATGCTGAATATTCCGAGAGAGCTTTACACCCCGCTCTTCGCGACGGCGAGGATCAGCGGCTGGTGCGCGCACCGGCTGGAGGAGCTCGTGGGCACGAGCAAGATCATCCGTCCCGCCTATATGAGCGTAATGAAAGAAAAATAAAGCAAAAGGGCCGCAAAAGCGGCCCTTTTATTCTTCAATTCAGCGAAGGAGTATGATATACTTCTACTGATTGGAGGTAACGCATGCCGGACCGGGAAAAGATCATCTGTATGACAAGGCTTTCGATCCTTGAAAAAGAATACGGAAAAGAGATCATGGAGGCCGGGTCGAGCTTCGGCTACGACTGGGTCGTTTCCCGTGTGCTTGGGGCGGCGCTGCGCGCGACCGTTATTTTTGTCTGCGTGCTCGTCATCTGGGCGGTATGCAGCGCGGACCTCATCTTTTCCGTCGCTGCCGGTCCCGGCGCGTCGGATCTTCTGGTCTGCGTACTCGCCATATACATCGTCTTTCTTGTGCTCGTCATGTTCTTTGCGGCCGCGGCCGCCGTGATCAGCCTGCGGAAGGCGAGGGAGGTCCTGCTTGAGAGGGACCGCCTGCTGGCGATTCTGGACGATGATCTTACTGATGACAGGAGTATGGAATGATGCGCAGGGCGAGGGCTGCCATTCTCAGGCTGATTTCGGAAAATGAGACGCTGCTGCGCGCGGCGGTGAAGGCTGCCGCGGCGCTGCTGCTTCCGGCCCTGATCGCGAGACTGCTTCCGGTGCCAGAAGTGCTCGGCTCTCTGCCTGCTCTTCTTTGCGCGGCTCTTTGCGGCGCCGTTTTCCCGGACTTTATGCTGATGATCGTGTGTGCGGTCTATGCGGTCGCCGGACTGGCGATGCATTCTCCGGCCGCGGGGATCTGCGGGGGCGTGCTGATCGGGCTGCTTCTGCTGATCTTTTTGTGCTTTGTCCCGCGGCGCGGTCTGACCGCGGCCCTTTTTGCCGTGGGCATGTGCCTGCATTTTCCGTATGCGGTCCTTGCCCCTGCCGTACTTTTGGGCGGCGGGAGCGCGGCAGCGGCCTGCCTGCTGACCGGGGCGGGATGGTACGGGGCAGCGGCCCTGATGGAGACGGAGGCTTCGGCGGGCTTCTCTGTGGAGGAGAGCCTTGCGGACGTGCCTGAGACGCTTGTGAAACTATTTACGAACCGGCAGATCCTGATCGGTCTGATCATACTGCTGGCGGCGGCGCTCGTGATCTGGCTGATCAGCCTGCTCCCGGCAGGCAATGCCCTGTTTTTTGCGGCAGTTTTCGGCGCTGTCTGTTACGCGGCGCTGGGGATCATGGAACTTCAGCTGAAGGAGCAGGGGACCTTTGCGGTGCTTGCGGACACAGCGGCAGGGCTTCTTACCGGTCTTGCGGCTGCGTGGCTCACCGCGCGGCCGGACTATAAAAGAGCGTATACGCTGCGATTTGAGGATGACGAATATTATTACACGGTGCGGGCCGTTCCGAAGATAGGGGAGGCGTCCGCGGACCGGACTGCTTCGCCGATGAGCGGGCAGGGCGAAGATAATGAGGAGGCAGAAGAATGATGGGACGAATCGGCACGGCTCTGAACAGCGCATTCAGCTTGCTGCGAATGCCCGCCATCTCGTTCGGGATCGTTGATGTGGTGGAGATCCTGATACTGGCTTATCTGGTCTATAACTTCCTGGCCTGGATCAAAAACACAAGGGCTTTCACTCTGCTGCGGGGGATCCTGGTCATCGCTGTCGCTGTGGCCATCGTCTACCTTCTGCAGATGGATACACTGATCTATCTGTTGAACCGCTTTATCAGTATTGCCATCATAACGGCCGTCGTCGTGTTCCAGCCGGAGCTGAGGAAGGTGCTGGAGCAGCTCGGCGAGCGGCAGATGTTCCTTTTCAGGATGCTGCCGACGGACGCCAACCGGACGGTCCAGGAGCGGTTCAGCGATAAAACGGTCAATGAGCTGGTCCGTGCCTCGACGGAGATGGGCCGCGAAAAAACAGGGGCGCTGATCGTGCTGGAACAGAACGAGACGCTGTACGAGTACGAGCGCACCGGCATCTCGATCGATGCGCAGGTCTCCAGCCAGCTCCTGATCAATATCTTCGAGCACAATACGCCGCTGCATGACGGCGCGGTGATCATCCGCGGCGACAGGATCACGGCCGCGACCTGCTATCTGCCCCTTTCCGACAACCGGTCGCTCAGCAAGGAGCTGGGGACGCGGCACAGGGCGGGCGTCGGGATCAGTGAGGTGACGGATTCCCTGACGATCATCGTCTCTGAGGAGACGGGACAGATCTCCACTGCCTACAAGGGCGTGCTGGAGCGCGATCTTTCGTCCGGAGAGCTGAAGGAAAAACTCACGAAGTTCCAGAACAAGTCTGTGGTCAACAGAAAGTTCCATATCCGGAGGGGGAGGTCAAAGTCAAATGAATAAGATTTTGAAAGCACTGGCCAGAAACTTCCCGCTGAAGATCATATCCGTGCTGATCGCCTTCCTGATATGGCTGCTGGTGGCCAATGCGAATAACCCGGTAAAGACAACGATCTTTACGAACGTCCCGATCACGGTCGTCAACCAGGACAGTGTGGCGGACGTCGGAAAGGTGGCCGAGCTGGAGGGCAGCGGGACGGTCACGCTGAAGGTGACAGAGCGGCGCCGCGTGCTGGACGCGCTGGCCAAAAACGGCTCCGATTTCTACGTAGAGGCGGATCTGGAGGATATCAATGAGACCGGAAAGGTCCCGCTGACCGCAAGCTGCAATGACAGCCAGGTGACCTGGGATGAGATCACCGTCAATCCGCCGACCATAAAGGTAACGCTTGAAGACAAGGCGGAGCAGACCTTTGTGGCCGCAGCCTCGACGACGGGACAGACCGCGGCAGGATGCGAGGTCGGAACGACGCAGATCGTCGGAGGACAGAACGTCCTTATCGCCGGGCCGGAGTCGCTGGTCGGGATCATCAACCAGGTGGTCGCGACGGTAAACGTCGGCGGCATGAAGGAGAGCGCGACGCTCAGCGCGCTGCTGCGCGTTTATGATAAGAACGGCTCGGAGTTTACGGAGAGCCAGATGAGCTCGCTGGAGCTGAAGGACAGCAACGGGGTGGTCATCAAGGACAGGATCGTATCCGTAAAGGTGGATATCTGGGAGATCCGGACAGACATACCGGTCCTGGTGGAAACGGTCGGAATGCCTGCCGCCGGCTGCCGTGTGGCGGAGGTGGAGACGACCCCGACAACGATCAGCCTGGTGGGAACCGATGAAGCCTTTGAGGCGATGGGGGACCAGCTGAGGGTCGTTGATACCATCTCAGTCAAGGATGCCTCCGAAGATATCACGCAGGAGATCGACCTTACGGACACGCTCTCCGAGTACACGGGGCTGCGGCTGATCATGGACGCGTCACCGGTCATTACAACGACCGTGCGGATAGAGAAGACCGGCGATGTGAAGCTGAACATCCCGATCGGGGAAGTCGAGCTGGAGAACAAGCCTGAAGGGCGCACGCTGGTATTTACGCCGGCGGATGAGATACCGGTCACGGTCCACGCGACGGATCCGGACGCACCGAAGATCACGGCGGATGACGTCACACTGCACCTTGATCTTTCCACCTGCGAGGCAGAGGGGAGCCACGAGCTGACGGCCGTGGTGGATCTGCCGGAGGGTTATGAGCTGGCGGCACCGGTCACGGTGGTCGTAAATTCGGAGATATCGCAGAACGAACAGGAATGACCTGCAGGTAAAAAAATACCCGGGAAGAAGCGGAATGCTTCTTCCCGGGTTTCCTTTTATTCTCTTTTGAACATCAGATGTTCGGGTCCGTGGGATCGTAGTTCCCTGTCCAGCCTCCGTACGGGAAGGACGGTTTTCCGAGCGGGTCGTCGGAAGCGGTTCCGTCGAAGATGGTCACCTTTGTGCCGACCGGGCAGTTCGAATAGATGTAGTATGCATCTCCGCAGGCGAGGCGGACACATCCGGCTGAGGCCGGCTGGCCGAGCTTGCGGTATTCTTCTGTCGCCAGGCTGTGAATATCTCCGTAGCTGTAATAGTAGACCGAATGGAACAGGTAAGCGCTCCAGGACTGTCCCGCTTCTACCAGATGCGAGCAGTACTGTCCGTAGACGTAATGCCCTGCGGAACCGAGCGTGTGCCAGCGCAGCTTATCGCCGATATAGCGTGTGCCGGTCGGTGTCGCGCCGCCGATGCCGACGGAGCAGAGCATTGCTTTGACCGGTGTATTGCCTCTGTAGATCGTGACAACGCAGGTGTTCCGGTTGACCTTGATGGACCAGGCGCCTGTCGGCGCTACCGGCGTTGCGACGCCCTTGCTGTCGATATTGTACTTAACACCGTTGATGCTGTAGTTCTTCTTGTTCTTGACCAGATTGCCGTCGGAGCCCATATAATACTGCTTGCCTCCGTCGGAGACCAGGCAGCTTTTCTGCATGACGCCGTTCCCGTTGAAGTAGTAGCGTCCGCCGTCGATGGAAAGCCAGCCGGTGATGGCCGCGCCGTTCGACTTGCTCAGGTAATAGCGTTTGCCGCCCGTCTTGAGCCAGCCGGTGCGCATGGCGCCGGTCTTTTTGCCGAAGAAATAGGTCTTGCCGCCGATCCGTGTCAGACCGGTGACGCGCACGCCCTTGCTGTTCATCCAGTACTTCTTACCGTTTACGGTGACCCAGCCGGTCTGCATCCGTCCGCGCTTGCTGAAGTAATAGACATAATTCCCGATCGTTTTAAAACCGATCGATTTGCCGCAGCCGTCCTTCGGATCGAGATAGTAGGTATAGCCGTTCAGCTTGAGCCATTTCCGGACGCGGACACCGTTCGAATTGAAATAGTGCCACTTTCCGTTGTACTTGATCCACCCGGAAGCGCGGGTGAGTGTTTTCTTTTTAAAATAGTAGTATTTTCCGTCAACCTTTTTGAGACCTTTGGCCAGCTGGCCGTTCTTTCCGGCGTAGTAGAAGGCACCGTCCTTTTTGATCCAGGACGAAACATTGATACGGCCGTTCTCATTGACGAACCAGTAGAACTTTCCGGAGCCTGCGGGGTATTCCTGCTTTCCCTTGAGGCCCCCCACGTTCTTGCCGGTGGATTTGTCATACAGGTAGTATTTTCCGTTCTTCGTTTTGATGCCGGCAGTAAATGCCTGGACCTGCTCCTCACCGCCGCCTGCTTCTGCTTCCTCGGCCGCTGCCGGACCGGCAGCAAAAAGAAGAGAGAAACACAGCAGGAGGAGGACAGGTTTTAACCATTTGCGCATAGTACGCCCTCCTTCCCGATTGTCCATCTATTATAGCAGGATTATTTTGGGATGACAAGGCAGTTGTGTTTTATATCGATGTGTTTTATAATGGCAGTACTGTAAAAATGACAGTAAAATAGGTGCAGTGTGTGTTCCGGGAGGATAAGGATGAAGAGGCTGGCCGTCATTGGCGCGAATGATTTTCAGAATCAGCTGATCCTGAAGGCGAAAGAACTTGGATATGAGACGCATGTTTTTGCGTGGAGAGAGGGCGCGTCCGGCGAAAAGACCGCGGACTGCTTCTATCCGGTCAGCATCACGCAGAAGGAAGAGATTCTGGAGATCTGCAGACGCATCCGCCCGGAGGGGATCACGTCGATCGGGTCGGATCTGGCTGTCGTGGCGGTAAGCTATGTCGCCGAGCATCTGGGACTTCCCTGCAACCCCGTCTCCATCACGGAGCAGTGCACCAATAAGGCGGCCATGCGGGCCGCTTTTGAGCGGGCCGGCGTTCCCGTTCCCCGCTTTGTCAAGACGGGGCGCCATGACGCGCCGGATCTGACCGGGTTTTCCTTCCCGGTCATCGTCAAGCCGACAGACCGCTCCGGCAGCCGCGCCATCACGCGGCTCGAGTCCCCGGAGGGCCTTGGGCGGGCGGTGGACGCCGCCTGCGAAGCGTCCTTCGAGCACAAAGCGATCATTGAGGAGTATCTCGAGGGAGAGGAGTATTCCTGCGAGTGCATCTCGCAGGACGGGAAGCATTACTTCCTCGCCGTCACAAAAAAATATACGACCGGCGCGCCGCATTTCATAGAGACCGGACACATGGAGCCGGCGGACCTTTCCCCCGCGCAGGAGGAAAAGATCAAAGAGGCGGTGTTTGCGGGCCTTGACGCCCTGGGCATCCGCATGGGGGCCAGCCATTCCGAGTTCAAGATCGGCCCGGACGGAGAGGTCAGGCTGATCGAGATCGGCGCCCGCATGGGCGGGGACTGCATCGGCTCGGACCTTGTGCAGCTCTCGACCGGAAACGATTATATCCGGATGGTGATCGACGCCGCCTGCGGCAGAAAGATCTGCGTGCGGCAGGGAAAGCCGCTGCAGCGTGCCCATGTCCGTTTCCTTCTGACGAAGGAGGATATGGAGATGCTCGCGCGCGACAGGGAGAGGAACGATATCACCATCCACCGCGTCAGCGACATCGACGAGAGCCTGCTGGGGCACACGGCGGACAGCTCCTCGCGGGCAGGCTACTATATCTATACGGAAGAACTGTGACAGAAAGGATCTGCTCTGAAAGATATGGCAGAAAATACCGGGTCTGCGGCTGCCTCGCAGACGAGCGCTTTCAAGCTCACGATGCAGCTCGCCAAAAATGATTTTAAAACAAAATACGCAGGTTCCTATCTGGGGATCATCTGGGCGTTCATCCAGCCCGTCGTCACCATCCTCGTGTACTGGTTCGTTTTCTCGACGGTGCGTTCCGGCTCGGAGCGGCAGGTGCCCTTCGTACTGTGGCTGATCGCGGGGCTCATCCCCTGGTTCTTTTTCTCAGACTCCATGAACACCGGGGCGAACGCCCTGGTCGACTACAGCTACCTTGTCAAAAAGGTCGTGTTCCGCATTGAGATCCTGCCGGGCGTAAAGATCGTTTCCGCGCTTTTTGTGCACCTGTTCTTTATCGCCGTGCTCATTTTCCTGTACGCGGTCATGGGGTATTTCCCCGGGCTGTCGGTACTGCAGGTCTTTTATTACACCTTCTGCGTTTTTGTGCTCGTCATGTGCTGTTCGCGCCTGACCTGCGCGGTGGTGGTCTTTTTCCGCGATCTGACGCAGATCATCAGCATCTGCCTGCAGGTGGGCATCTGGCTCACCCCGATCATGTGGAATTTTGAGGATCTTCACGTTGGCGGCACGCTGCGCGCGATCTTCACCCTGAACCCGATGTACTACGTCGTGGAGGGATACAGGGACGCTATGATCACGGGCGTCTGGTTCTGGGAAAAGCCCGGGCTGACCATTTATTACTGGTCGCTCTGCCTGGTCGTGGGTCTTCTCGCAAGGTCGGTATTCTCAAAGCTCCGCGTGCATTTCGCGGATGTGCTCTGATGGGGAGGAAGCATGCCTGAATCAGTGATCAGGATCGAACACCTGACAAAAGTATACAAACTGTATGACAGAAACAGGGACAGGCTCATTGAGTCCCTGGGTCTTTCCCGCAGGAAGCGCTCCAGGGATCATTACGCCCTCCGGGACGTTTCGTTCGAGATCCGCAAGGGAGAGACGATCGGGATCATCGGGACCAACGGTTCCGGAAAATCCACCATTCTTAAGATCATCACCGGCATCGTGACCCCCACTGAAGGCAAGGTCGTGGTGGACGGACGCATTTCCGCCCTGCTTGAGCTCGGGGCGGGCTTTAATATGGAATATACGGGGATCGAGAACATCTACCTGAACGGCACGATGATCGGCTTCTCGAAGGAGGAGATCGACGCGAAGCTCCAGGATATCCTGGACTTTGCCGATATCGGGGATTTCGTCTACCAGCCCGTGAAGACCTACTCCAGCGGCATGTTTGTGCGGCTGGCTTTTGCCGTGGCGATCAATATCGACCCCGAGATCCTCATCGTGGATGAGGCCCTCTCCGTGGGCGACGTTTTCTTTCAGGCAAAGTGCTACCGCAAATTTGAGGAATTCAAGAAGATGGGGCGTACGATCCTCTTCGTCAGCCACGACCTGAGCAGCATCAGCAAATACTGCGACCGCGTCGTGCTGCTCAACCGCGGCGTCAAGCTCGCGGAGGGCGCGCCGAACAAGATGATCGACCTCTACAAGAAGGTCCTCGTCAACCAGCTGGATCTGGACAGCCTGGAGGCGATCCCGGCGCCGGAGAGCGCGGAGGGCGCGGAGGGCGCGCAGGCGGGGGACGTCTGGGAGCCCGCTTTTACAAAGAACCCGAACATCAACGAGTACGGGGACCGGAAGGCCGAGATCATCGCCTTCAATGTGTTCGATGAGGAGGGCCGCTCCTCCAATACGATCGACAAGGGGACTGCGTTTACCGTGAAGATGCGGGTGCTCTTCCATGAGCAGGTGAATGATCCCATCTTTGCCTTTACGGTCACCGACCTGAAGGGCACGGAGATCACCGGGACCAACACGCTGTTTGAGCGCTCGCCGGTCACCTCGAAGGGGCCGGGGGAATATCAGGACGTCTCATTTACGCAGCGGGCGGACCTGCAGGGCGGGGAGTACATGCTCTCGCTGGGCTGCACCGGCTATGACGGGACGGATTTTGTTGTGCATCACAGACTTTACCAGGCCTGCGGCCTGACGGTCGTATCCGTAAAGAATACGGTCGGTTTTTACGATATGAACTCGGAAGTTGAGCTGTCATAGGCAGAGAGGAGGACGGATCCATGAGCGAGACGAGGGAGAAGATCGGGGGAGTCAGCCTCGACCATACCTGGTACCCGGGGGAGGATCTGTACAGCGACGGGACGGTGGAGGAGAAGCTTCTCGAGATCGCGAAGGGCGATCCGGCCCTCATCCCGGAGCGCATCGTGAAGGAGAAGGACTGGGCCGTCCTTTATCATTTTTCCCCGGTCCGCGAGAATATCGTCAGCTGGATCCCCTTTGCCGGAAGCGACAAGGTGCTGGAGATCGGCGCCGGCTGCGGGGCCATCACGGGCGCGCTTGCCCGCGGCGCCGGCAGCGTGACCTGCGTCGAGCTCTCGGACCGCCGGAGCCGGATCAACGCCTTCAGGCACAGGGACTGCGATAATATTGAGATCCTCGTCGGGAACTACGGGGACATCGAACCGCACCTTGCCAAAGACTATGACTATGTGACCCTGATCGGCGTGTTCGAGTACGGCTCCTCCTACATTGAGGGGAAGGATCCCTACCTCACCTTCCTCTGCCAGGCGCGCGACCACTTAAAGCCCGGCGGGACCCTGGTGATCGCGATCGAGAACCGCCTGGGGCTCAAGTATTTTGCGGGATGCAGGGAGGACCACACGGGGGAGCTGTTCGACGGCATTGAGGATTACCCCCGGCCCGCGCACGCGCACACCTTCTCGCGGCCGGCGCTTGAAAAGCTCTTTGCCGCGGCGGGCTTTAAGACGCCGCAGTTCTACTATCCCTTCCCGGATTACAAGCTCCCGTCGCGGATCTACTCCGACGAGCGGCTCCCGGAGGAGGGCGAGCTGCAGGATAACATCTGGAACTTTGACAGGGAGAGGCTGGTGCTCTTCGATGAGAGCAGGACCTGGGATTCCCTCATACGCGACGGGCTCTTCCCCCTGTTTTCCAATTCATTCCTCGTGATGCTGAAGAAGGATGAGAACCAATGAATGAAGTGATCTACACAAAATTTTCCTCCGAGAGAGATCCCCGCTTCGCGATACGGACAGATATCGTCCGCGGAGAAGACGGGCGCCGTTTCCTGAAAAAGACGGCCCTCTTCCCGGAAGGGGACGCGCATATTGAGAGGATGGAGAGGGCTGCCGCAGAGCTGGGGGAGCTCTTTAAGGATACGCCCATCCGCCCGTGCCCTGCTTTTGCGGAGAGCAGCGCGGAGGGCGCCGGAGAAAGGCGGTCGCTCTGCTTTACATACCTGGAGGGCAGGGAAACGTTTGTACGGCGCATAAACAGGCTTCGCAGCGAAGGAAAGGCCGGGGAGGCGGACTCGCAGATCCGCGCCGCAGCTTCCTGCGTGTTTGAGCGCGCCACCGTGCCTTTTACCGTGACGGATGAGTTCACCGGGGTCTTCGGGCAGCCCGCGCTGCCGGAGGGCCTTCTTTGCCTTCCTGTCACGGATATCGATATCGTCGCCGACAACCTGCTCGTCTCTGACGGGAGCGATACGATCGACCTGATCGATTACGAGTGGACCTTCTTTTTCCCGATCCCCGTCCGATTCGTGCTCTACAGGACCCTGCACTACTACTGGCACAGGGAGCTGGTGGCGAATCCGGATGAGGCCGATGCTGCCGCTGCCGCCCAGATGGCCGCGGCGGGGGCGGATGCCGCGGAGCTTGCGTGCTACGCGGAGATGGAGCGGCATCTGCAGGCGTGGATCGCCGGCGGTGTCACGGCGGTCAGGGATCTTCTGGGAGAGATCTCACCCGGGACCGTGTCGCTGGAGGAGATGGGCTTTTCCGCGGCGATACACGGGGAGAGGACCCTGCGAGGATCCCTTTACTGGTCGGTGGACGGGCAGATCCGGGAGGAGAGCAGGATCCCCGCGCAGACGGTCGTCTCAAACGGCTGCTTTAGGACCGAGCTTCCCGTGGAGAGGGCGCAGGGAGCAAAGCTCCTTCGCTGGGATCCGCTTGAGGGAAGCTGCTGCAGGCTGCGCCTGGAGCGGGTCGAGACGGATGATTCCGTCCGCATCCGCCCGCTGAACGGCTATGAAAAAGACGGATGGATGGTCTTTCGGACCTACGATCCCGGCCTCCTGATCGAGGGGGAGGTCGGTGCCCTCAAAAAGCTCGTGTTTTCCGGACGGCTGGAGATGCTGCCGGTCGGCGGGGAGCTGGAGGATCTGAACCGGATGGCGCTGCGTTCCATCGAGCTGGAGAAGACGCTCTCAGCCACGGAGGAGACGCTCCGCGCGCAGCAGTCGACGAAGGGCTACCGCGCCATAGAGAAGCTGCGCAGCGTCCGCAATTATATGGCGGCGAGGACAAGAGCGCTGCCCCTGATCCCCTCGGGGCCTGCCCCGGAAGCCCCCTATTCGGTCTGGTTCGAGCAGCACCGGACGAAGGAGGAGGTCCTTGCCCTGCAGCGGATCACGAAGCTCGAAGAGGAGCCGAAGATCAGTATTCTTGTTCCGACCTTCCGCACGCCGCTTGGGTTCCTCCGGGAGATGATCTCTTCCGTGCAGGCGCAGACGTACGGGAACTGGGAGCTGTGCATCGCGGACGCGAGCGTCCGGGAGGACGGCTCCGGGCAGGGCGGGGAACTCCGCAGCGTCCTTGCGGACTATGAAAAGGCGGATCCGCGCATCAGAGTCGTATTTCTGGATAACAACAGAGGGATCTCCGAAAATACCAACGAGGCGGCAAAACTGGCGACGGGAGATTACATCACGCTGCTGGACCATGACGACGTGCTCGCGCCGGATGCCCTCTTTGAGACCGCGGCCGCGATCGGCCGCACGGGGGCGGACGTCCTCTATTCGGACGAGGACAAGGTCAGCATGGACCTGACCACCCACTTTGACCCGAACCTGAAGCCGGATTATTCCCCGGACCTTCTGTGTTCCCACAATTACATCACGCATCTGTTTGTCGTCCGGACCTCGCTGTTTCGGGAGGTCGGCGGCTTTGATCCGCGCTACGACGGCGCGCAGGATTATGACCTGATCTTCCGGTGCGTCGAGAAGGCGAACCGGGTCTGCCATATCCCGAAGATCCTCTACCACTGGAGGATGCACCAGGAATCCACCGCCGCGAATCCGGAGAGCAAGCTCTACGCCTACGAGGCGGGACGGAGCGCGATCGAGGCGCATCTGGCGCGCTGCGGGCAGGCGGGCCATGTGGAAAGGATGAACCTCTGGGGCCTGAACCATGTGATCTACGATACGCCCGGAGACCCGCTGGTCTCGGTCATCATCCCCAACATGGATCACCGAAAAGATCTCGCGCTCTGCGTCGATTCGCTCCTCGAAAAGAGCACGTGGCAGAACATGGAGATCCTGATCGTTGAGAACAACAGCAGGGAGAAGGAGACCTTCCGCTATTACGAGGAGCTGAAGGAAAGAGATCCGCGGATCCGGATCCTCCGGTGGAAGAAGGAGTTCAATTATGCCGCGATCAACAATTTCGCGGTTTCAAAGGCAAATGGGGACTATCTGCTCTTTCTCAATAATGACACGGAGCTGATGGAGCCGGACAGTGTCCGGGAGATGCTGGGAACCTGCATGCAGCCGCATATCGGCTGTGTGGGCGCAAAGCTCTTTTTTGCCGACGATACGGTGCAGCATGCCGGGATCGTCCTCGGCTTCGGCGGCTTTGCGGGCCATGTGTTCAGCGGACTGCGCGCCGGGGACCTTGGCTTTATGATGCGCGCGCAGATCACCTGCGACTACAGCGCCGTCACGGCAGCCTGCCTGATGGTCCGGAGGGACGTCTTCCGGCAGGCCGGCGGTTTTGACGAGTCGTTCGCGGTCGCGCTCAACGACGTCGACTTCTGTCTGAAGGTGCGGAGCGCGGGCTATTACAATGTGTTCGTGCCCTTTGCGAAGTGGCATCACTATGAATCGAAATCAAGAGGGTATGAGGATACGCCCGAGAAGAAGGAGAGGTTCGAAAGGGAGATCGCCCTGTTCCGGAGCCGGTGGGGAGAACTGGTGGATGCGGGGGATCCGTTCTACAATCCGAACTTTTCCGTAGATAAGGCGCCCTATACCCTGCGGGAGGACTGACCTGATGGAGCGCAATTTTGTGGCGGCGGCCTCCAGGTTCCATCTTTCGGACCCCGGCGTGTACGTGGTGCAGGGCTACTGCCTGAAGGACCGGCCGGACGGAGACTTCCTTGCCGCGTACGCGGACGGAGAAAGGCTCCCCGTGCGTCTGACCAGCAGGGAAGGCGCCGGCGTCCGGCAGAAATACATGCGGATGGGGACCGGCCTTGAGAGCGTGGACACGGAGTATTTCCTCTGGATCACGCTGCCGGAAAAAATGAAGGGAACGCTGCGCGTCGTGGAGCAGAAGGACGGGAGCGAAAGACAGGTATACAGAAACTCCCTTCGGTCATTAAAAAAGCTCCGGGGGACGCCGGTGTGCTACCTCGAAAGCTATAAAGAGACGCAGGACGGAATCGAGATCGGCGGCTGGGCCGCCGGGAGCGGACTGTGCCGGTTCCGCGTCACGAACGCCCGCGGAGAGGTGGTCCGGGGGCGCGTCTGGCGTACGCTGCGCACCGATATCCTGGAGAGTTATCCGGAGCTTTCGGGCAGCGGGGACGGCCGGGATGTGCGCTTCGGTTTTACGCTGCGCTTTCCCCGCCCGGATACGGACCGGTTCACGCTGCATGTGCAGGCGGCCGGCGAGCGGAGCGAGGAGACCTTCCGCCTGGACGCGCGAAAGGGAGCGCGGAACGTGAAGGGGGCTTCCCTCGCGAAAAAGGCGCTGCTGTATTACCGCAGGAACGGCTTTTCCGGGACCGTGCGAAGAAGCGCGGAAAAGCTTTTTGCCGGGAGGGGCAGCGGATCCTACGAAAAGTGGATCAGACAGTACGGGCCGGATGAGGAGGAGCTCGCCCGGCAGCGCGCGGAGACTTTTGCGAACGCGCCGCTGATCAGCATTGTCGTTCCCCTCTACCGGACGCCGGAAAAATATCTGGACGCGCTCTTCTCCTCGGTGCGGGACCAGACTTACGCGAACTGGGAGCTGTGCCTCTCCGACGGGAGCGGGGAACCCTCGCCGCTTGTCGGAAAGCTGAAGGTCCTGGCTGCAAAGGATCCGAGGATCCGCTTCGCCTTGTCGCAGCGGCAGCTGGGAATCTC
>CAJOLD010000021.1 GCA_905235435.1 uncultured Lachnospiraceae bacterium | reverse complement strand
GTCTGTTCCTCATAGGTCGGTGCCGGACGGTGGATCGGCCAGCGCTCCTTCGTCTCCGGTGCCGGAAGGTTGTCCACCGGCTCCCCGAGCAGGTTAAATACGCGGCCCAGGCACTCTTCGCCGACCGGGACCGAGATGGATGCTCCCGTATCCACGGCCTCCATGCCTCTCTTCAGGCCGTCCGTAGAATTCATGGCGATGCAGCGCACCACATTATCCCCGATCTGCTGCGCCACCTCCGCCACCAGCGTCGCGCCATCCATCTCGATGGTGATGGCGTTCATCAGCGCGGGCAGCTCGTCGTGCGCGAAGCGGATATCCAGGACGGGGCCTGTGACCTGCACCACCTCTCCGATATGTTTATCACTCATTTATGTATCTCCTTGTGTATTCAGCTTCCTGCAGATGCCGCCTATACTCCGTCCGCGCCGGCAACGATCTCCGTGATCTCCTGCGTGATGCTTGCCTGTCTCGCGCGGTTGTAATACAGATTGAGCTGTTCGATCATCTCGTCCGCGTTCTTGGTCGCCGCGTCCATCGCCATGCGGCGGGCCGCAAGCTCGCTCGCGAGGCTGTCGCAGATGCAGCCGTGAAGAACGCCGGCAAGGTACTCGGGCACGATCGCGTCAAAGACCTCAGACGCTTCCGGTTCGTACCAGATGACGTCGTGATCCTCCCGCTCCTCCGATACGTCCCACGCCTCGGTCTCCCCTGTCTTCAGATCCTGAAGCGGGAGCAGGCGCAGCGCGCCGGCATGCTGGTCGAGCATGGAAACGAAGGTCGTATAGAAGACCTCGATGTGATCGAAGGATCCGTTCCTGAATTCCTGGCACAGAAGCCTTGCCATCTCGAAGCAGTCCGCCACGGAGACCGTCGCGATCTCACCGAACATCTCCGTCAGGATGGGGATCTTATTTCGTTTCATGTACTCGACGGCTTTTTTCCCGACCGGAACAGCCACAAACTCACGTCCCTCAAACTCCGCTTCCAGCTTTTTGAACAGGTTGGAGTTGTATCCGCCGGCCAGTCCGCGGTCTCCCGCGATGACCACGACGCACTCCCTGTCACCGGGAATGCCTTTCGCGTAGACGGAGGTGAAATCCGTGTTGCTGACCGCGATCTCATGCAGCGTGCGGTGCAGCTCTCTGTAGTAGGGACGGGAGGCCTCGGCTCTGTCCTTGGCCTTTCGCAGCTTGGAGGAAGCCACAAGTTCCATGGCTTTGGTGATCTGCCGCGTGTTCTCCACGCTCTTGATCCGCAGTTTCACCGCTTTCATGTTTGAAGCCATTCTGCTCCTCCTTTATTTCGCGGCTTTTCCCATGTCGAGGAACTGCTGGGTATAACGCCCGAGAGCGTTATTCAGCTTCTTCTCGGCATCCTCATCAAGGACACCCGTCTGCCGGATGATCTCCATGGCCGCCGCGCCGTCCGCGTCGGTCTCCAGGAAACCGTAGAGCCCCTCCTCGTAAGCGCCGATGTCCGCGACCTCAACGGGCGCGAGGACATTGTGCGTGACCGCGTAGAGGATGGCGACCTGGTGCTCGACATCGATCGGCGAGCTCTTGCCCTGCTTGAGGACCTCCACGATCCGCTCGCCCTGCGCGAGACGGGACTTGGTATCCTCGTCAAGATCGGAACCGAACTGCGCGAAGCTCTGCAGCTCCCTGTACTGGGAGTAGATGAGCTTGAGCGTGCCGGCGACCTTCTTCATCGCCTTGATCTGCGCGTTGCCGCCGACACGGGAGACGGAGACGCCGGGGTTCACGGCCGGCATGATGCCGGAGTGGAACATCTCGGTCTCCAGGAAGATCTGCCCGTCCGTGATGGAGATGACGTTCGTCGGGATGTAGGCGGAGATATCGCCCGCCTGCGTCTCGATGATCGGCAGCGCCGTCATGGAGCCGGCGCCGTGCTCGTCGTCCAGCTTCGCGGCTCTCTCAAGAAGCCTTGAATGCAGATAGAAGACGTCGCCCGGGTATGCCTCACGTCCGGGCGGACGGCGGATCAGCAGGGAAAGTGCGCGGTAGGCGACCGCGTGCTTGCTCAGGTCATCATAGATGATCAGGACATGCTTTCCCTTGTTCATAAAGTATTCGCCCATCGCGCAGCCCGCGTAGGGCACGATGTACTGAAGCGGGGCAGCCTCGGAGGCTGTCGCCGCGACAACGATCGAATAGTCCATGGCGCCGCCCTTGCGGAGCGTTTCCACAAGCGTCGCGACGGTCGAGCGCTTCTGTCCGATCGCGACGTAGATGCAGATCACGTCCTTCCCCTTCTGGTTCAGGATCGTGTCGGTGGCGATCGTCGTCTTACCGGTCTGGCGGTCGCCGATGATCAGCTCACGCTGTCCGCGGCCGATCGGGATCATCGAATCGATCGCCTTGATGCCGGTCTGCAGCGGCTCATGTACGCCTTTGCGGTCGCAGATGCCGGGCGCCCGGCTCTCGATAGGCCGGTACTCGTCTGTTTCAATCGGGCCGTTTCCGTCGATCGGCTGTCCCAGCGCATTGACAACGCGGCCGATCATGCCCTCGCCCACCGGCACGGACACGACCTTGCCGGTCCTGCGGACCGTCTGGCCTTCGCTGATCGCCTCGCCGCCGCCGAAGAGCACGACCGAGACGCTGTTCTCCTCCAGGTTCTGCGCCATTCCGTAGGTCCCGTCCTCAAACTCGAGGAGCTCGCCCGCCATGCAGTCCGTCAGACCGCTGGCCCGCGCAATCCCGTCTCCGACCATAAGAACAGTGCCCGTCTCGCTCTGCCGGATCGCATTTTCATAATGCTTGATCTGGCTGCGGATGACCCTGGTTATTTCTTCTGGTTTTAATTGCATGTTAGCTTCCCATCCTTATATAAATCATACAGTTGTCTCTTCCAGCTTTCTTCCGATGCCGGACAGCCTGCTCTTTATCGTGCCGTCCAGCGCCTTGCCATCGAGCTCGACCTTAAGGCCGCCGATGATGGAGGGGTCCGTCCGGCAGATCAGATTCACGATGTGTCCGCTCATCTGTTCCAGCTTTGCCTTAAGAGCGCTCTTCTGCTCGCCGGTCAGCTCGACGGCGCTGGTCGCCACCGCCTCCGAGATGTTCCGGTCCGCGTTGTATCTGCGGTCAAATTCCTCGCAGCATCCTCCGAATTCCCGCAGAAGATCCCTTTCGCACAAGAGCTTCAGGAAATTCAAAAGATAGCGGTGCGCCGTCTCCCCGAACGCCTCCTCGATCAGTCCCTGCCTTTCCTTTATGTCAATGGAAGGCTCGGACAGAAGGCGGACATACTCGGGGTTCTCCCAGAAGAGCCTGCGGATCTCGCTGCACTGCTCGTGCATCTCTTCCCCGGCCCCCGCTTCCACGGCAAGATCATATAAACTGTCTCCGTAAAGCCGGGCAGTACCTGTCATGATGCCTCACCTACATTCTCAATAAACTCATCAATGAGTTTGCGGTGATCTTCCTCGCTGATCTCGCGCTCGATCACCTTGCCGGCGATCTCGACGGCAATTCCGCCGATATCGTTCTTCACCTCGTTCACGGCCTTGCGCTTTTCCTGGGCGATGTCGCTCTGGGCGCGCGCGCGGATGGCCGCTGCCTCCTCGGCAGCTTCCTGCAGCATCCGGTCGCTCTGGTCGGAAGCGGTCTTCTGTGCCGCTGCCAGGATCTCTCCCGCCCGGCCCTGCGCCTCGGCGATATCCTTTTCATAGGCCTCTTTCATCGCCTGCGCCTGCGCGTTTGCTTCCTCGGCCTGCCGGATCTGCTCGTCGACTTTCTCTTTGCGCTTTTCAAGCACTGCCTTGATCGGTTTGAACAGAAAATGCTTGATCAGCAGGACCTGGATGAACAGGTTGCAGAGCTGCGCGATGATCGTCCATGGTACGAGGGTAACTAATTCCTGTGTATTCATATCGATCCCCCCTGTATGACGGCTGCGGTTTCCTTCTCCGTCATCAGCTCAGGAATTTCATAAAGGAGCCCGGCGCCACAAAAATAAGGAGCAGGCCCGTAACGAAACCGTAGATACCTGTGGTCTCCGCGATAGCGCAGCCAAGGAGCATCGTGGACGTGACGTCACCTTTGCACTCCGGCTGGCGGCCGATCGCTTCGAGAGCCTTCGCGACCGCGTTGCCTTCACCGATACCGGGGCCAACACCCGCGATCAGTGCGCAGCCGGCGCCTATTCCACAACCTGCAAGTGCAATACCTTTTGCGAGAAGCTGATATTCCATACTGAGTTCCTCCTGTGATTTATTGGTTTACTGTTGTCTTTTTTTATAAGGATCATTCTTCTGCCGCGTTTGCGAGATACATGATCGTCAGCATGCAGAAGATGAACGCCTGCATCAGTCCGGTGAACCAGTCGAAGTAGACCGACAGGATGGCCGGCAGACCGACGTCGAGCACCGGTATTTGCGAAAGGACCCTTCCGACCGCGCCGGGGATGAGCCCGAAGAGGGCTGCGCTCGCGACGGCGAGAGAACCGTAGATCAGCGCGTTGATGACAATGCCCGAGAGGATGTTGCCGAAATGACGGCAGGCCAGGCTGATCGGCGTTGCAAGCTCGGAAAGGATATTGAACGGGGTCATTACAAAGATCGGCGAAGTAAATCCCTTCAGATAGCCGCCGAGGCCCGATGACTTTATCTTCTGGGCCGTGATCATCGCAAAGACAAGGCCCGCCCAGGCCGCTTCCGTCGACAGATCGGCAGTGGGACTTCGAAGCCCTACCAGGCTGATCAGGTTGGAGAAGGCGCTGGTCGCGAACAGTGCCGCGATAAAGGGCACCAGCTTCCGGAACTTTTCTCCGGCATTCCCGACCACGAAATGATCCGCGGTCTCCACGATCATCTCCGCAAGCGCCTGCCGCCTGGAAATGTTTTCGACCTTCAGGTCGTGCGTCAGCCATATGCACAGGAGCGTTATGATCGCCATAACGATCCAGCTGACGACCAGGGTCTCTGTGATCTGGAATTTGCCGAGTACCGGGAAGTCATAAGGGAAGGTGTAAAAAATCTTCGCGCCGGTGATATCTATATTCATCCGCTCTCACCTCCTTTACTCTTCGTATTTTTATTTCTCATGCCCGGGAAGAACCCGGACAGCTTGATGCCGAGACTTGGGAAAAACAGCGGCACGATACCGGCCGCGAACTGAAAACAGGGACAGACGATCGCGAGGACGATCCACAGAAGCTGCATGAGCATGCGCCTCTGATAACTCGATTTCATAATGAGCCGGGCCTTATCCTCATCCGGCTCGCCCGCCACCTTCTGTACGGCGAGGCCCATCAGGAAAAAATTGAGGACGGCAACGATGCTTCCGCACACGCCGCCGAGAAAAACGCGCCAGTCGATCGGAACGTAGTCCGGCCAGACGGCATGTCCGACCGCAAAGACGACAAACATGAGCACCGTGCCGATCGCGGTATAGACCGCGACATGCATCGTTTCTTTTTTGACCGCAGGTTGAACGACCATAGAACGATCCTTTCAGAACTATCGGAAATATCAATGGGAATTAAAGAAGATGCCCTTCTTTCTGTCCTTGTGCTTGTCCTCCCCGGCGGTCACCGTCTTATACAGGCGCCACGCCGTCGTAAAGGACCCGCCGAGGCCGAAAAAGAAGCCGGGAATATAGACCCAGACACCCACCCCGTGGGCGGTGTTCAGCCACCAGCAGAACAAAATGCACATCAGCAGCGGCACCACCAGAGAAAGCCCCAGCTGCGAGAGCAGCGTAAGATACCGGAGCGCCTTCCTCCAATCATTCATGCTGCCTCCTTTCCCGCCCGCGTGGGACGCGAACACTTCCGCCATCATATGCATTATATAAAATATACGTTATTTTTACAGATTTGTCCATAAACAGTTACTATTCGCGGCCGAGTTGAAGGCAGGACGGGTTTCTTCGTGCCTGCACGAAAGAAACACGGACTGGATTCAAGGAGGGCCTGCGAAGCAGGAACTCCACACACAGCCTCAGACATATGACGCCCGCCTTTGGCGGCATATAGCCCGTAAGGGCGGTCTGTGGCCTGTGTGGGGAGAGCCGCGAATAGTAAATTAGGAGCGAGGCGATTCGCCCCGCTCCTATTCATTTCCTTCCCACCCGGAAAGGTGTATATAGATCTGCGCCATCTGCGCCGGATCCTCCTGCATGCCGCCGCGGATCCACTCAAGCACGAGATAGCCGAGGCTCCGGGCGATATAGCCGGCGGTGCGCTGCGGCGTAAGCCATGCAGGGGAGGTTTCTGCCCCCGAGCCGTGCTTTTCGATATAGAAGAGCGCGCAGTCCGCGATCCCGGCGCCAAGGATGCTCTCGAAGGAATTCTGCCCCGTAAACCGGGAGGCGTGGATATAAAAATCCCGGTGCTCCGCCAGCGCCGTAAAGAGCCGGGTGACGGCCTCCCGGACCCTGCCCTCCTCAAGGTGCTCCTTTGCGGGCGAGAAGAGTTCTTCATTGCAGATCCACTCCAGGACCTCATATTTGTCCTGGAAATGATTATAAAAAGTCACGCGAATAACGCCGGTGCGGTCCGCGATCTCCTTGATCGTGATCTTTTCCACCGGCTTCTCCAGGACCAGTTCGCGGAAGCTCTCCGCCAGCGCACTTTTTACATCTTTCCTTACCTGCATATCTAATGTAGTACACCGATACTATCGATCCTGTCAAGCTTGGCCGGGGCTAAAAGGGAAGGGCATGCGCTTCGCGCGCCGAGGCAAGGTGTGCGCTCTCGTCCCACCGTCCGCCGGACGGGATCTTTTCAAAGACGAGGCGCTCCCGGGTGCGCGGATGATCAAACCCGAGCCGCGCGGCGCAAAGAGCGGGGAACCGGTCCCCCTCATCTCCTCTTCCGTAGCGCCGGTCCCCCAGGATGGGCATGCCGGCGGCGGCAAGCTGCGCGCGGATCTGGTGGCGTCTCCCGGTCTCCAGCGATACCTTAAGGAGACCGAACTCACCGCCTTTTTCAAGGACCTCGTAGGAGAGCGCCGCGCGTTTTGCGCCCTTCTCCCCGGGCCGGGCCATGCGGACCCCGCTTCCCTCCCGGACGAGCTGATCTTCCAGACGGGCCGTCTTCGGCGCGCCCTCCGGCAGATGCACCATCGCCAGGTAGGTCTTTTCCATTCTTCCGTCCCTTACCTGCGCGGAGAGCTCCGCGGCCGCCTCCGGCGTCTTCGCGAAGACGAGCAGTCCCTCCACGGGCTGGTCGAGCCTGTGCACGATCCCGAGGTACGGCGCGCCGCCGCCCTCCTCTTCTCCCTTCAGATAAAGGCGAAGCCGGCCCGCGAGGTCGGGCGCGCCCGTAAGTGCACTCTCCGTCGCAAGGCCGGCTGCCTTGCGGCAGACCAGGACGCAGTCGTCCTCAAAGACGATCTCATATCCCGGTCTGCCGCTTACTATTCTCATATTTTTCTCCAAAAGATCAGAGGTAGCTGCGGAGCTCGTCGACCTTGTCAAGGCGCTCCCACGGAAGATCGAGTTCATTTCTTCCGAAATGTCCGTATGCAGCCGTCTGTTTGTAGATGGGCCTGCGCAGGTCGAGCATGCGGATGATGCCGGCCGGGCGGAGGTCAAAGGTCTTGCGGATGATCTCGGTCAGTGCCTCGTCGGAGACCTTTCCGGTGCCGAAGGTGTTGGCCATCACGGAAGTGGGCTGCGCAACGCCGATCGCGTAGGACAGCTGGATCTCACAGCGGGAGGCCAGCCCTGCGGCCACGATGTTCTTGGCCGCGTAGCGGGCAGCGTAGGAAGCGCTGCGGTCGACCTTCGTGCAGTCCTTGCCGGAGAAGGCTCCGCCGCCGTGCCTTGCGTATCCGCCGTAGGTGTCGACGATGATCTTGCGGCCGGTCAGACCGCTGTCACCGTGAGGACCTCCGATGACAAAGCGTCCCGTCGGATTGACGAAGAACTTCGTATCGGCGTCGATCATTTCCTTCGGAAGGATGGGATCAAATACATACTTTGTGATATCCTCGCGGATCTGCTCCTGGGTCACGTCGTCGTCATGCTGTGTAGAGAGGACGACCGCGTCGAGGCGCACGGGCTTTCCGTCGATATATTCGACAGAGACCTGGCTCTTTCCGTCCGGGCGCAGATAAGGAATGGTGCCGTCCTTGCGGACCTTCGCGAGCTGTTTCGTCAGCCTGTGCGCAAGCCAGATCGGATAGGGCATGTACTCGTCGGTCTCATCGCAGGCGTAGCCGAACATCATGCCCTGGTCGCCGGCGCCGGTCTCTTCGATCTCGCTGTCGCTCAGATCCTGGCCTCTTGCCTCGAGCGCGCGGTCAACGCCCATCGCGATATCGCCGGACTGTTTGTCCAGCGCGATCAGGACAGCGCAGGTCTCGGCGTCAAAGCCGTACTCACTCTTCGTGTAGCCGATCTCGGCGATCGTGTTTCGCACGATCTTCTGGTAGTCGACGTTCGCTTTGGATGAGATCTCGCCCATCAGCAGCACCATGCCCGTCGTGCAGGACGTCTCGCAGGCGACCCTGCTCATCGGGTCCTGCTCAAGCAGCGCGTCCAGGACAGCGTCCGAGATCTGGTCGCAGACCTTGTCGGGATGCCCTTCGGTAACAGATTCAGAGGTAAACAGTACTCTTTCCATTTCCCTTTCCTTTCCTTGCTTTTCCCAAAAGAAAACCCTCCGCGCAACGGGAGGGATTCATATTTTGATAGATCCCCTTATTGTTCGAGTTCACTCGCTCAGGTTGGCACCTTCCAGCACGCTGGGGTTGCCGTGGTTTCACCGGTCCTATGTACCTCCGCCACTCTGAATAAGAGAAAAGCAACCTATAAAATTTTTAATGTACGGCTATAACATTACTGCTAAATAAACATTCCGTCAAGTAAAATTTGTGATATATTGTTACGCAGAGAGGAGTTTCAATTATGAATTACATCGTTCTGGACCTGGAGTGGAACCAGTGTCCGGGTGGAAAGCGCCGCGAAGAGGCGCAGCTTCCTTTTGAGATCATTGAGATCGGCGCCGTCCGGCTGGATGAGGACCTTCGGGAGACCGGGACGTTTCGCGAGATCATCCGCCCGCAGGTCTACACCAGGCTGCATTTCCGCACGCGGCAGATCGTACACCTGACGGAGGCCGACTTCGAGGGCCGGCGCGCCTTCCCGGAGGTCTTCCGGGATTTCCTGGCGTGGTGCGGGGAGGATCCCGCGTTCTGCATCTGGGGCAGCTCGGACCTGACGGAGCTGCAGCGGAACATTGCCTGGCACGGCATGGAGCAGCCCTTCCCCTTCCCGTTCTTTTACTATGATGTACAGAAGCTTTTCAGCATCGTCTACGAGGACAGGAAGACGAGGCGCTCCCTGGAGTGGGCCGCGCAGTTTCTCTCCCTCCCGGAGGAACAGGAATTTCACGATGCCTACTCCGACGCCAGCTACACCGCCCGGATCCTGCAGACGATCGATCCGGAGGTGATCCGCGCCAACTCGTCCATCGACTGCTACCGGACGCCGAGGAGCCGCAAAGAGGAGATCCGGGTCACCTATCCGGGATACGTAAAAACCATCTCCCGCCCCTTTGCCGACCGCTATGAAGCCATCCGGGACAGGGAGGTATCCTCCACCCGCTGCACCTTCTGCGGAAAGCCCGCGCGCAAAAAGATCCGCTGGTTCTCCAGCGGACGCAATTATCACTGTCTGGCCTGGTGCGAGGAGCACGGCTGGATCAAGGGCAAGGCCCGCATGCGGCTTGACCGCGAGGGGCGCACCTACGTCGTCAAAACCATCCGCCCCGCCACCGATCAGGAGGCGCTGGCGATCCGTGAAAAACAGGAGATCCTGCGCGTAAAGCGCAGGATCCGCAGACAGGCCGGTAATTAATACCGGCCTTCGTCATAATTTCTGATGGCCCCTTCGATATCCAAAAGAAGGCGCTCCAGCCTTCCGCATTCTTCGTCCTCCAGCTCTCCCTTCGAGATCTCTTTGCTGATCCGGCCCAGCAGATCGCTGATCCGGCCGATCCTCACCGCCCCCTCATCCGTCTCCAGCAGGATCCTTCGGCTGCGCGCCGTGTCCTCCGGCCAGATGGGCAGTCCGCAGGGTTTTCCGGACGGATCCTCTCCGATATACCGGTAGGTGATCGACGCTGAGGCGTGGTTCAGGAGATTCTGAAGATAATAGATATCCCCCGTCGTATGATAATATCTCCACGCGAAGGTCTTCCGCATGGTCTGCGCGCCGATCGCTTCGAGGCCGACCTCGCTGCCCGCCTGGCGCAGGGCTCTGTAGGCCTGTTCCCTGGAGAGCGGCGAACCGGAGCTCGCGTGTCCGACGATCAGCCAGCTGTCCGGATCCCTGTCCTTTACGTACGCGGCGATCTCCCGGCTAAGCTCCTGGGAAAAGCGGAATACCCGGCGCACGCGCCGCGTCCCGATAAAGACCTCGAGGGAATCCCTGTCCTTTACGTCGCGCACCTTCAGCTTCAGGATGTCCTGCAGCTGCAGTCCCGTCCCCATGCCGATCTCGAACATGATGTAATACTTGACGTCCGTCTTCTTCAGCGTTTCCTCAAAACTCTTCAGCGTTTCCTCATCTTTGATCGGAGCTACCCAGTTCATATTCTGCCGTTTCCTTTCCGGCCGCCTGCGCGGCCCGATGCTGCAGGGCTTCCGTGTTCAGCCTGTTACTTTTTTTCGCCTTTCTTTTTGGCTTCCGCCTGTTCTCTTTCGATCTCTTCGATGATCTCCTCCGTCTCGCGAAGGCGCGCCTCTTCCGCCTCCCTCGCCTGGCGCTCCGCCTCCTCGGCGGCGCGCTGCCGGGCGTCCTCTTCCATGGCCGCGCGGAGCTCCTGTTCGATCTCCTCCGTGGTCCGGCGTTCGATCTCCTCCTCGCGGAGCCGCCGCTCGCGCTCTTCCTGCGCCTTTTTCTTCTGCAGTCTGGCGTCCACGGAGCAGCGGGTAAGCAGCATGATGACGATCGCGATGATCACGAGCAGGATGATGCCTCCCGTGATCAGCACGGCAAGCCGGTTCCCGCCGACAAACGACGACACCTTATCGTCCGTGCCTTCCACAAAGGAGCGGATCTTCCCGAGGGTATCGTCGACCGTCTTGCCGATCTCCTGGTCCTTCCTGGCCTCCTCGGTCTTAATGAGGACCTCGTCCATGTCGATCTCCCTCTGATAGGGCAGCGTGACGGACAGGTCGACCGGCGTAAAGCGCATCGACGAGGAGCCGAGGGTCTGGCCCGCGTAGGAGTAGGTGATCGTGCCGGTGAGGCTTTCGGAGACCGTTCCCGTCGTCTCAAGATCCGACTGCGTCCACCCGTTCGGGACCGTGACCGTGCCGGGCTGGGCACCTGTCACCATGGGCCTCTCGAGGCGCTCCACATGGGAGAGCTTTTTCGCGGAGCCGAGGTAATCCAGGTCCATCGCCTGGTAGAAGCTCTCCTCCGGCGCGTCATAGCCGAGCGTGATATTTTCAAAGGAGCCGAACCCGTAATCCATCAGCATGTTCGTCTCCTCATAGCACATGCCCATGTTCAGCTCGCGCATCACCACGCAGACCAGGGACTGCCCGTCCTTCTCACCGAAGGTCACCAGCGTCGCCCAGGCGTCAGAGGTAAATCCCGTCTTTCCGCCTCTGCACCAGTCCCGGTAGACGTCGCTCTCCTCCTGGATCATGTCGTGATGCATGACAAAATAGCGCTCATCGGACTTGTTCGTCTCGTCCAGATGATACAGGGTCGTCGCGAAGATCTCCCGCATTTTGGGGATGTTCCAGGCGGCCTGCGCGATCAGCGCCATATCGTAGGCGCAGGTGTAGTGGTCGTCGTTATGCAGGCCGTGCGGGTTTGTAAAGTGCGTATTCACACAGCCGAGCGATTCGGCCTTCGCGTTCATGACGTCCGCGAAGCTGCTGACGCTCCCGGAATAGTACTCCGCAAGGCCGATGGCCGCGTCGTTCGCGGACTCGAGCATCAGCGCGTAGACAGCGTCGCCGACCGTCATCTCCTCGTCCGCCTGCAGCGCGATATTGCTGGCGTTTTCCTCCAGGTCGCCGACGTTCTCGGTAAAGGAGATCGGATCATTCAGGTCGCAGTTCTCGACGATGATCATCCCGGTCATGATCTTGGTGATGCTGGCCGGATAGCGCTTTTCATAAATGCTCTTCTCGTAGAGCCGGGCGCCGGTATCAAGGTCCATCACGACCGCGGATGCCGCCTCGGTCAGGGGGCCCTGCGGCCATCCGTCCCACTCATTGGACTGCACCGGATCGTTATAGTACTCCGGAACGTATTCCTCTTCCTCGTCCTCGTAATTCTCTTCTTCGTAGTACTCGTCCTCGTAGTACTCTTCCTCGTAGTACTCCTCCGCGCCGGCGAAAGAGACCGGAAGCGCGGTCAGGGCCAGGCAGAGGGCCGTCAGACATAAACCTTTCTTTTTCATGCGTTTCCTCCGTGCGCCGCATGCGAACGTCCGCGGCCTGCCTTCCTGTTTCCGGCTCCGGCCGCGGCGCCTCCGGCAAAACGCGCCGCGATATAACGGTTCGCTTCCTCCTCCTGCCGGTCATCCAGCGGGGAAAGCGTTCCGTCTCCGTATTTCCTTTCAAGCGCCCGGCCAAGCAGCCAGTCGCATACATGCGGGTTTTTCGGCAGGAGCGGTCCGTGGAGATAGGTGCCGATCACGTTTTTGTACAGCACGCCCTCGTGTCCGTCCTCCCCGTTGTTCCCGTATCCGAAGCGGACCGTCCCGAGCGGCTCGCAGTCCCCGAGCCGGGTCCTTCCGCCGTGGTTCTCAAAGCCCACGATGGGCATCTTAAACGACGGGTTTTCGATCACCTCGTTGGAGATGAGCCTGGGGCTTCCCTGCTCCGTGACAAGGTCCACGAGGGAAAGTCCCTCGATCCGCCCGTCCTGCGTATCATAATAGTGGCCCAGCAGCTGGTAGCCGCCGCAGACGGCAAGCACGGCGCCGCCGTCCTCCACATAATCCCGGAATTCCTTTTTGATCTCGCGCAGGCGCCCGCACACGATCATCTGCTCCCGGTCGGAGCCGCCCCCCAGAAGGATGAGGTCGAGCTTTGAAAAATCGACCGGATCGTCCAGGGAAAATTCCCGCACATCGGCTTCCATGCCGCGCCACTCAAGGCGCTTCCTGAAGCACTGGATGTTCCCCCTGTCGCCGTACAGGTTCAGAAGATCGGGGTACAGATGCCCGATAGTCAGTCCTTTTTTCACTTTTGATTCTCCAGCTCCTTCAAGATCTGATGCGTCGAATAGAGCGCCGTATAATTGACGAGCACATAGAGGTTGCCGCAGCCGTCCGCAAGGCGCTTCTTGATGGCCTCCTCCACACTCTCCTCCAGCGAAGACGGGATGTCCACATACTTCAGGCGAAGCTGCATGTCCCTTCCGCGGATGCCGCTGACCGTGACCGAGCGGATATTGTCCTCCGAAAACCGGTCGAAGTCCACGTCCCAGAGCCAGGAGACGTCTGTTCCGTCCTGGGCATTGTCGTTGATCACGATGATCAGGTCCTTCTCCTCCCGGTCCGTCATCACGGCGGAGATATTCTGGTTAAAGCCCGCCGGGTTCTTCGCGAGATTGAGCAGCACCTTCGAGCCGCCGATCGTAAAGACCTCGTTCCGCCCGAAGGCGGGATCGTAATCCCGAAGGACCTCGTCCAGATGCTCCGGACTGATCCCGGCTTCCCGCACGGCCGCGTAGGCCGCGAGGATATTGTAGATATTATAGAAGCCCCGGTAATCCACGCTGATCCTCCGGTCCTCCACCGTAAAGGCAAGGCCGCTTTCCATGGAGATCCCGGCGGCGTCGTACCGGATCTTCGGCCTTGAAAAACCGCAGGCCGGGCAGCGGTACGAGCCCATCTGGCTGTAGTGGTAAAAATCGTAGACCAGGGCCGTCCCGCAGCATTTGCAGAACTGTCCCTCCCGGACCTCATGCCCGGCAGGCTTTTCAAAGACCTGCCCGCTGATTCCGTAGGCCGCGGTCTTATGGCCGCTCTCCCCGGCGAGCCAGGCCGAGAGCGGATCGTCCGCGTTCACGACGATCTCCATGTCCGGCGCCAGCTTCATCGCCTCCGCGAGCTTCTCCATGGTCAGGTCGATCTCCCCGTAGCGGTCCAGCTGGTCCCTGAACAGATTGGTCAGGACCATCAGGTCCGGCTTCATATGCGGGAAGACACGGACCGCGGAGGCCTCGTCGATCTCGATGCTGGCACAGTCCGCGTCGATCCTTCCGCGAAGGTCCGCGGAAAGCACGAAGGCCGCCGCGACGCCCATCAGCATGTTGGAGCCCGTGTGGTTGCAGATGACCTTCTTCCCCTCGCCCTCCAGCATGGAGCAGAGAAGATTGTTCGTCGTCGTCTTGCCGTTGGTCCCGCAGACGACGATGATCTTTTCCCTGACCTGCCCGGACAGCCTGCCGAGGATCCCCGGGTCGATCTTCATGGCCAGCCTGCCGGCGTAGGTCACGCCCTGTTTTCCGGCAAGCCTGCATACCGCGCTTGTCATCTTAGCCGCCGCAATGGCGGCGAAAGTACGCAATCCCATAAACACTGTCTCCTGCCCGGCCCATCTTAAGCCGCGGCATTTTCCTCGTACTCTTCTTCGTACTCTTCCGCGGGCGCTTCCTCGTAAATGCCCTCGGCTTCCGTTCCTGCCTCCGCGGATTCATTCGGTGCGTTTTCGGCAAGCCAGTCCCAGACGAGCGAGGACGTCCGGCGGATCGTCTGCACCGCCTCGTCGTTGCGCCCGCCGAGATCGTTCGAGAGGACCGCGATCACATAGTCTCCCCGGTCACAGAAGACGATCGCCATATCATTTTCAATGCAGCCAAGGCCGTAGCCCTCCGGCATCTCGCCGGTCTTGTTCGCGGTGGAGGTGCCCTCCGGAAGGCCCGACGGGATCTTGGTCCGGTTCGTCTGCATCTTCAGGATATCCAGCATCTTGCCGGAGGCCTCTTCGTTCACGAGCGTTCCGTTGTAAATGTCCGCGAGGATCTGTCTGCAGTCCTCCGCGCAGGTATAGTTGTCGCCCTTCGGGTTCTCTTCGAGGAAGCGCCTGCCGAGCGACGTGCCGGTATAGCCGTGCTCCAGGCAGAAATCGTTGACGATCTTTTTGCCCTCCTCAAAATCCCCTCTGCCGAGGATCTCGACCAGGCGGTTGGCCGCGTCGTTGTCGCTCACAGAGATCATCTGCTCCAGAAGCCCGCGCAGCTGCGCATTCTCATCGTCGGAGATGGAAATGGCCTTCTCCTCATTCGCGGGATAGCAGATCCTGTCGTAGACGGCGCCCATGATAAAGCACTTGATCACGCTGGCAGACTGCATGTTCTGCCTGGCTTTGTGCTGATAGACCGCTCCGCTTGAAAGATCCAGCACGCTGAGGCTCCACTTTTCGCCGTTCGCCTCTCTCGGCGCGAAGATCTCATCCTCCGCCTCTCCGGCGGGGCCTGCGTCCTCGGTCGGATCCCCGGACGCGCCGTCATCTTCCACGCCTATTCCGAAGTAGCGGTCGATGCCGTTCGCGATACCGACGGCCATCTTTGCGCGCATCTCATCGTCCTGCATGCTGCGGTCGTCGGATTCGTTGGACATATAGCCCATCTCGAGCAGCGCCGTCGGGATCCTGGACCAGTTGTTGCCCGTCAGCTCATCGTCCTCCAGAATGCCCAGGTTCTTAAAGCCGGTCGCGCTGCAGTAGGAATCCAGGACGTCCCTGGCGAGACGGACATTCTCGTCGTACATCTTCGGGATGAACGGGTTCTGCGGCGAGGTGCACATCGCGAGCGCCCCGCTGATGGAAGCGTCCTCGGAGCCGTTGGCATGGATGCGGACAAAAATATCGCAGTCCTCATTCATGGCCAGTTGGGCCCGCTCGCTGTTGCTGATCGCGATGTCGTTGACCTCCCTGGTCAGCACGACCTCGTAGCCCCTGCTCTCCAGCTCGTCCCTCACAAGGAGGGCGATATCCAGCGCGAGGCGGAATTCCGGTACGTCCGTAAACGCGCCGGTCGTGCCCGTCGTCGCTTTTGCTTTCGTCGTTTCCGCGCCGGGACCGATCGGCTCCGGCTCGCTCATGTCAATATCTTTTCCCTGATGTCCCGGATCGAGGCAGACCTTGTATCCGTTCTTTTTAACCTCGGTCTCCGTCTCGGTCTCTGTCTCCGTTTCGGCCTCAGGGACCGTCTCGCCCGCCTGCTCGGTGGCGGCCTCCGTGACGCTCTCCCCGCCGGGCAGGACGCTCTCTGCTCCGTCTCCCGGCTCTTCGCCGCCGGCATTTTGCGCGGACAGTTCCTGCTCCGAGGCAGCGGCGTTCTCCAGAGAAGACCTTCTCATTTCACGGACGCTGTACATGCGGGACAGATAAAACCCAAGAACACAGATCACAAATAACAGCACGAAGATGATCACGTACAGGATCAGATTGCTGTTCTTCTTTCTTTCCACTCCCCTGTTCCCCCTTTCAAATCCCTGAACTTCTTAACGTAGAGAGAAGACCGCTACAGACAGCAGCGGTCCTCCCCGAACCTTTATTCTCTCTTTATCGGACGGACGATCATTCATCCTCGAGGTAATCGGCTTCCTCGCCGCTGTCCTCGATCTCCTCCGGCTCTTCCTCCGGGAACTCCTCGTCTTCGTCCTCGCTGCCCTCTTCCAGGTTCTCCGTCTTCTTGGCGTCCTCGGGCACCCTTGTGAGGCCGGCGATCTTTTCGCCGTCCGAGAGGTTCATCAGGCGCACGCCGCTGCTGCTGCGGCCCTGGATGGAGACCTCCTCGCAGCAAAGGCGGATGACCGTCCCCGAACTGTTGATCAGCATGATCTCGTTATCCGGGTAGAGGATGACGGAAGTGAAGACCTGTCCGCTGCGCTCCGTGACGTTGTAGCATTTGATTCCTTTTCCGCCGCGGTGATGATTGTCAAAGGCGCTGATCGGGACCAGCTTGCCCATGCCCTTCTCGGATACCACCAGGAGGAAATCTCCGTCGTTGTCTGTCTGCAGGGAGACGACCTCGTCCCCCTCCGCGAGGCGCATGCCGGTGACACCCATCGACGTACGGCCGATGCTGCGCACCTCCTGAAGGTCAAAGCGCATGCACTGCCCGAAGCGGGAGACCAGGAAGATATCGCTGTCGTCCCGGACCACGCGGACGCTGACAAGCTCGTCCCCGTCCCGCAGGGTGATGGCCGCAAGGCCGTTCTTCCGCACGTTTGCGTACTGCATCAGCGGTGTCTTCTTGATGAGGCCCTTCCGGGTCACCATGAACATGTATTTTCCTTCTTCAAAGCGCCGCACCGGGATGACCGCCGAGACCTTCTCGTCCGGCATCAGCTGCAGCAGGTTGATCAGGGCCACGCCCCTCGCGTTCCTGCCGGCCTCCGGGATCTGGTACGCCTTCATGCGGTAGACCCTTCCGAGGTTCGTAAAGAACATCAGGTACTGGTGGGTCCCCGTCATCAGGATATCCTCGATAAAGTCCTCATCGAGGGTCTGCAGCCCGCGGATGCCCTTGCCGCCGCGGCCCTGGCTGTGGAAGGTGTCCTCGGACATCCGCTTGATGTAGCCGAGGCGGGTCCTCGTGATGACGACCGTCTCCTTCGGGATGAGCTCCTCCGTCGTAAAGTCGAAGACGTCATGGCCGAACTGGGTCTTTCTCTCGTCCCCGTACTTTTCGCTGACGGCCGTGAGCTCGTCGCGGATGACGCCGAGGAGAAGCTTTTCATCTCCCAGGATCGCCTCCAGCTCGCGGATCTTCGCCTGGAGCTCCTTGTATTCGTTCTCCAGCTTCTCCCTCTCCAGACCGGTCAGCGTGCGCAGACGCATGTCCACGATCGCCTGGGACTGCGCGTCGGAAAGATCAAAGCGCTTCATCAGGCCTTCCTTGGCCTCGGCCGTCGTCCGCGATCCGCGGATGATCGCGATCACTTCGTCGATCACGTCGAGGGCCTTCAGCAGGCCTTCCAGGATATGAGCCCTCTCACGGGCCCTGTTCAGGTCATACTTCGTCCTTCTGGTGACGACCTCCTCCTGGTGGCGGAGATAGATCTCCAGCATCTCCATGAGGTTCATGACCTTCGGTTTATTATTGTCAAGGGCGAGCATCGTCACGCCGAAGGTATCCTGCAGCTGCGTATGACGGAACAGCTGATTGAGGATGACGTTCGCGTTGGCGTCGCGCCGGATGTCGATGCTGATCCGCATGCCCTCGCGGCTCGACTCGTCGGTGATCCCCGTGATCCCGTCGATCTTCTTGTCGCGGACAAGCTCCGCGATCTTTTCGATCAGGCGGGCCTTGTTCACCAGGTACGGGAGCTCCGTCACGATGATCCTGCTCTTGCCGTTCGGCAGCGTCTCAATATCCGTGACCGCGCGCACGCGGATCTTGCCGCGCCCGGTCCTGTAGGCCTCCTCGATGCCGCGCCGGCCCATGATCATGGCGCCCGTCGGGAAATCCGGCCCTTTGATGATATCCATCACATCCTCGATCGAGGTGGGCCCGTTTTCTTCGATCCGGTCGCCAATGATGCGGCAGAGCGCCGTAATGACCTCCCGCAGATTGTGCGGGGGGATGTTCGTCGCCATACCGACCGCGATACCCGTCGTACCGTTCACAAGAAGGTTCGGGAAGCGGGACGGAAGGACGACCGGCTCCTTCTCCGTCTCATCAAAGTTGGGGATGAAATCCACGGTGTCCTTGCCGATATCCGCAAGCATCTCCATGGAGATCTTACTCAGGCGCGCCTCCGTATACCTCATCGCGGCGGCGCCGTCGCCGTCCACGGAACCGAAGTTCCCGTGGCCGTCCACGAGAGGATACCGGGTCGACCAGGGCTGTGCCATGTTCACGAGGGCCCCGTAGATGGAGCTGTCCCCGTGGGGATGGTATTTACCCATCGTATCGCCGACGATACGCGCGCATTTCCTGTGCGGCTTGTCTGGTCCGTTATTCAGTTCGATCATGGAGTACAGGACTCTGCGCTGCACGGGCTTAAGGCCGTCCCGCGCGTCCGGCAGCGCCCTGGAGGCGATGACGCTCATCGCGTAATCGATGTACGATTCCTCCATGGTCTGCTGAAGATCGACTTCCTGAATCTGGTCAAATATCGTATCTTCCAACGACTTTCCCTCCTAATGCAGTCGCGCGGCGTCAGATGTCCAGGTTCCTGACCCGCTGCGCGTTTTCTTCAATGAATTCCCTTCTCGGTTCGACCTGGTCTCCCATCAGGGTCGTAAAGGTAAGGTCCAAAGACGCCGCATCGTCCCCGCTCATGTTGACGCGCTTTAAGATCCTGCGCTTCGGATCCATCGTCGTCTCCCAGAGCTGCTCCGCGTCCATCTCGCCAAGACCTTTGTAGCGCTGGATCTTGTTGTTCTGGTCGCGGCCGACCTCCGTCAGAATGTCCGCCAGCTGCTCATCGCTGTAGGCGTACCATACCTTTTTATTTTTCTCAAGCTTGTAGAGCGGCGGGGTCGCGAGATATACATGCCCCTGTCTGATCAGCTCCGGCATGAACCGGTAGAGGAAGGTCAGAAGGAGCGTCGCGATATGCGCGCCGTCCACATCGGCATCCGTCATGATGATGATCTTTTCATAGCGGAGCTTTGAAATATCGAAATCCTCGTGGATCCCGGTGCCGAAGGCGGTGATCATCGCCTTGATCTCCGCGTTCCCGTAGATGCGGTCGAGCCTCGCCTTCTCCACGTTCAGGATCTTGCCGCGCAGCGGCAGGATGGCCTGTGTGGCGCGGCTCCTCGCTTCCTTGGCGGAGCCTCCGGCGGAATCACCCTCGACGATATAGATCTCGCAGTGGGAAGGATCCTTGTCCGTGCAGTCCGCCAGCTTGCCGGGAAGGGCCAGCCCCTCCAGCGCCGACTTCCTGCGCGTGATCTCGCGCGCCTTGCGCGCGGCCTCCCTGGCCCTCTGGGCGAGGACCGATTTATCGACGATCTTTTTCGCGACCTGCGGATGCTGCTCCAGGAACACCTCCAGCTGCTCGGTCACCACCGACTCGACGGCGCCCCTCGCCTCGCTGTTCCCCAGCTTCTGCTTGGTCTGCCCCTCGAACTGGGGCTCCTCGATCTTGATGCTCACGATGGCGGTCAGGCCCTCGCGGATATCATCGCCGGTCAGGTTCGCGTCGCTGTCCTTTAAAAGCTTGTTCGCCCTGGCGTAATCGTTGAACGTCTTGGTGATGGCGTTCCGAAAACCGGTCAGGTGCGTGCCGCCCTCGGGCGTCGTAATATTATTGACGAAGCTGTAGGTCCCCTCGTTGTAGGAGTCGTTGTGCTGCATCGCGACCTCAACGAGGATGCCGTCCCTCTCTCCCTCGCAGTAGATGACCTCCTCGTAGAGCGGGGTCTTGCCGCGGTTTAAGAAAGTGACGAACTCCTTGATGCCGCCCTCGTAGTGGAAGGTGCGGGATTTCTCCATCCCCTCCCGCTCATCGGTCAGCTCGATCTTCACATTGCGGGTGAGGAAGGCCATCTCGCGGAGCCTCTGCTTGAGGACGTCAAAATCAAAGACCGTCTCCTCAAAGATGGAAGCGTCCGGCATAAAGGTGACCCTCGTGCCGGTCAGGGACGGGTCGCAGGGTCCCGCGATCTCCAGTTTGTACATGACCTTGCCGCGCTCATAGCGCTGCTTGTAGATCTTTCCCTGTTTAAAGACCTCCACCTCCAGCCAGTCGGAGAGCGCGTTGACGACAGAGGCGCCCACGCCGTGCAGTCCGCCGGAGACCTTATATCCCCCGCCGCCGAATTTTCCGCCGGCGTGCAGGATGGTAAAAACGACCTCGACGGCCGGGATGCCCGCCTTCGCGTTGATCCCGACGGGGATGCCGCGCCCGTTGTCCGTTACCGAAACGGAATTGTCCGGGTTCAGCGTGACCTTTATCTCACTGCAGTAGCCGGCCATCGCCTCATCGATGGCATTGTCCACGATCTCATAGACAAGATGGTGGAGTCCCCGGGAGGACGTGCTCCCGATGTACATGCCGGGGCGTTTTCTTACTGCCTCAAGTCCTTCAAGTATCTGGATCTGGTCCGCACCGTATTCTGTGCTCATTCTATCCTCCATTTCGCGGCCGCCGCCTTACTCGCCGATCTGTGTCAGCGTGCCTGCGGCCACATGGTAGAGGCGGTCGATGTGAAATCCGCTGCCGGAAAAAACATCCAGCCCCGTACCTGTTATCAAAGTCTGTATATCCCTGATGCTGTCGAGCAGGTCTGCCTGCCTGCCCGAATCAAGCTCCGAAAGAACGTCATCCAGAAGAAGGACGGGTCCCTCTCCGCTTCTCTTCTTTACGAGCTCGATCTCCGCCAGCTTCAGTGCGAGGGCAGCGGTCCTCTGCTGCCCCTGGGAGCCGTAGCGGCGAAGATCCGCGCCTCCCACCTTAAGCCCCAGGTCGTCCCTGTGGGGACCTGTGTGCGTAAGTTTCAGTTTTCTGTCCTTCTCGGCGTTCTCCTTCATGCCGGCGGCGAAATTTTCCGGGGCGGTATTTTTTTCGTATACCACCTCCAGCTCTTCCTTTCCGCCGGAGAGCCTCCCGTGAATGGGCCCCGTCAGTGCGCAGAGCTCGCGGACAAATTTTTCTCTCGCCCTGATGATCCTGGACCCGCAGCTTACAAGCTGCTCGTCCCAGACGCCGATCGTATCCTCATATTCCGGATGGAACGGCAGATCCCGCAGAAGTTTTCCCCTCTGCATCAGGATCCTGTTGTAGGTGGAAAGATCATTTACATAGACCGGGTCCAGCTGACACAGCTCCATATCCAGGAAGCGGCGCCGCTGCGCGGGCCCGTTCTTGATGATCCCCAGATCCTCCGGGGAGAAAAAAACAAAATTGCAGATGCCCAGAAGCTCGGCCGCGCGCCGGATGGGAACGCCGTTTACGGCGATGCCCTTTGCCCTGTTCTTTTTCAGGTGCATGTCGATGCGCCACGGGATGTCCTTCTTTGTGACCTCGAGGCGGATGTGCGCCTCCTCGCTGCCGAACCGGACCATTTCCCGGTCCTTCCCTCCCCTGTGGGAGCGGGTCGTGCCGCACACATAGACGGCCTCCAGGATGTTTGTCTTTCCCTGGGCGTTATCCCCGTAAAAGAGATTGGTCCCGGGATCCGGAAAAAGCTCCAGCTTCTCGTAATTCCGGAAATTTTCCAGTCTTACCGAATCGATCCTCATATCCTGTCTTACTGTCTCTTTTCCACGGCAACGGTCCTGGAGTCAAAGGTCACCTGATCTCCGGGGAAGATCTTTTTTCCTCTCTGCAGGACGGTCTCCCCGTTCACCTTCACCAGACCCTCCAGAATGACATCCTTCGCGTCCGCGCCGGTGTCGCACAGGCCGGAAAGCTTTAAGACCTGCCCGAGCTTTATGAAATCATCTCTGATATAAACTGTTTCCATGGCATTCCTTTTTATACAAAGTTGACGGGAAGGATGAGGTAGATATAGGAGAGCTTCTCATCCCGGATAAAGCACGGCGCCTTGGAATTCACAAAATACAGGCCGACCGTCTCGTCGTCGATCACGCGCAGCGCGTCGATCAGATACCGGGGATTGAAGCCGATCATCAGGTCCCTGCCCTCTTTTTCCTCGACGGCAAGCTCCTCGTCCATGGAACCGATCTGCGAATCGATCTTCATCTCAATGGACTCATCCTTAATATTCATGATGATGGGCTTTTTATCGCTCTCCTTGACTAACAGAGTCGCCCTGTCGATACAGTCGAGCAGCTCCCTCTTGCTGATCGTCACCTTCGTCATGTGATCCGTCGTCAGCATCTGGTCGATGCGGAAATAATTGCCCTCGATGAGCCTGGAGACCACGATGGTCTTTCCGAACTCGAACATCACATGATTCTTCGTGAAGTACATCATCACATCGTCCTGCGAATCCCCGTCGAGGATCTTGGCGATCTCGCTGAGCGTCTTTCCGGGGACGATGACCTTCACCGGGTCGGCCGGCTCGCGCAGCTGCACCTGGCGGATGGAGATCCTGTGCCCGTCCAGGGAGACGACCTTCCAGCGGTCGTTCTCGATCTCGAAGAGTTCGCCGGTCATCATCTTATTGGTATCATTCGGCGCGATCGAGAAGATCGTCTGCTGAATGACGTCCCTGAGCGTCAGCTGCGATACCGTGACCGGAAATTCCTTTTCGACCACCGGGATGGCGGAAAACTCATCGGGATCCCTGCCGGCGATGCGGAACACGGATCTCTCGCAGGTGATCACGGCCCTTCCGGCGCTGTCGGCTTCGATCTCGACGTCGGCGTCCGGAAGCTTGCGGACGATATCGGAGAAGAGCTTTGCCTCGAGAGCGGCTTTGCCGTCCTCAAGGATCACGCCTTCTACCTTCGTCTCAATGCCCAGCTCCATATCGTTGGCGGTAAAGCTGATCTCTCCGGCCTGCGCCTTGATCAGGATGCATTCAAGGATGGGCATCGTCGTTTTTGACGGAACTGCTTTGATAACAATACCGATCTTTTTGATCAGTTCGGATTTTGAACAAATAAGCTTCATTGTTGAAGAAGGTCCTTTCAAAACAATAAATAAAAAAAATAATCAGCAGTCTCAGTAGTAGAACCTGTTAAAAAGTGAAGAACCCCGCCCCGCCGCGAAAACAGGGAAAAAACTGTTTCGTGAGGGGTGTTTGCCGCCGGGGGAATGAAGGCCCCGGACGGTTGAAGGCTGTGGAAGAAGCTATTTTACGGATTGAGCTTTTTCATATATCCACAGCTGTCCGCAGAGATTCCGACGTTTCAAGGTCAGTTTCTACTTTTTTTACACCGTAGATGACCGTCGAGTGATCCCGGTTCCCGATGTAGGAGCCGATCGACTTTAAGGGGATGTCCAGAAGGTGCCGGCACAGATACATGACGATCTGCCGCGGGATGACCACCTCGCTGCTCCTCTTGTTGCTGACGATATCCTCCGGCGTGACGCCGAAATGCTCGGCGACCGTGTCGATGATGAGCTGCGGCGTGATGGGCCGCGACTCGTCCGGCGAGATAATATCCTGCAGCGCCAGCTGCGCCAGTTCAAGGGTGATCTCCTTGTGCTCGAGGCGGCTTAGGGCGATCAGCTTGTTGAAGGCGCCCTCCAGCTCACGGATGTTCGACTTAATATTGGAAGCAATATAGTCGATGACCTCGTCGCTGATATTGTAGCCGTCCGTCTCCTCCTTTTTGCGCAGGATGGCGACCCTGGTCTCATAGTCCGGGGAGGAGATATCCGCGAGGATGCCGCTCTCGAACCTGGAGCGGAAGCGCTCCTCGAGCGTATCGATCTCTTTGGGCGGCTTATCACTGGAGATGATGATCTGCTTATTGTTATTGTGAAGTTCGTTGAAAGTGTGGAAAAACTCCTCCTGCGTGGCGTCCTTTCCTATAATAAACTGGATATCGTCTATCAACAGGACATCCACATTTCTGTACTTTTCGCGGAAAGTACTGATGGCGGTATTGTTGGAGGACATATTTCCGTGGCGGATCGCGTCGATCAGCTCGTTCGTGAACTGTTCACTGGTGACGTAGATCACCTTCTTGTACGGATCCTGCTCGATGATAAAATGCGCGATGGAGTGCATCAGATGAGTCTTGCCGAGCCCCGGTCCCCCGTAGATAAAAAGAGGATTGTACATTTTGGCCGGGGATTCCGCGACCGCCAGGGCGCAGGCGTGGGCAAACTTGTTGTTGCTGCCGACGACAAAGGTGTCGAAGGTATATTTCGGATTGAGGTTCGCGCGCTCGAGCGCCGACTCGACGACGCTGCTGCGGCCGGGCGCCTTGCCGGCGTCATTTTCCTTTTCCCTGCTGCGGGCGTCCTCCGGCAGGATGAACTCCACGTCGTATTCCGTGTTCGTGATCTCCGCGATCGCGACCTTCAGCGGGAACATATACTTTTTATTGATATAGTCGACAGCCATCTGCTCCGAGGGGACCAGGATGGTGATCTTTGTCTCGCTGACACTGTAGACCGTCAGGGGACGCAGCCAGGTCTTGTACGAGATGTCGGACAGGTCGTGTTCTTCCTTGACTGTGAGAAGGATATCATCCCATTTTTCCTTGATTAATGCTAAGCTATCCATATACAGAATTTATGCTCCTTCACAAAATTTCCCTACATTAATAATAAAACAAACCCTATAAAAGTTCAATGCTTATAAAAGTACGGATTTTTAACATTATTTTCCACAATCTGTCGACAAAATGTTGATAAAAACCGCTGAATACCGCGTAAAATAAAGGAATATTGCACTTGACGCATATAATATATATGAATATAATAAGAGCGGTGTTCTCTGCTGTTCAGCAAAAAATATGACCAGTTTATGATAGTATGCTGGCCGAAAAAGGAGGTGCCGGACATATGAAGATGACATATCAGCCCAAGAAAAGATCTCATGCGAGAGTTCACGGATTCCGCAAGAGAATGAGCACGGCTGGCGGAAGAAAAGTCTTAGCTGCCAGAAGAGCCAAGGGAAGAAAAGTATTATCCGCGTAAAAGAACATCTGAAGGTGGATGATTACAGGGTTTTGATATAGCGGCGCTGCCGATATATCAAAACCTATTCTTATCCTAAGAGGTTTTCATGTATGACATGCATTCCATCTCTTAAAAAGAATAAAGATTTCCGGTTCGTCTATCAGAACGGGAGATCCTTCGCAAACCGGACACTGGTAATGATCGTCCTTGAGAACGGCACGGAGGAAAACCGCGTCGGCATATCGGTAAGTAAAAAGATCGGGAACAGCGTAGTAAGACACCGCATTACCAGACTGATCCGCGAAAGTTATCGTTTAAACGAGAATAGATTCGTTGGCGGCCTTGATATCGTTGTAATTGCAAGGCCTGGTGCGAAGGGAAAAGGTTTCCCTGAGATCGAGAGCGCACTGCTTCATCTGGCGAGGCATCATAAGATCCTCCGGAATGAAGAAACCATGAAAGATCCGAAACAAAACGATAAATGAAAAGAATACTGATCAGATCCATTAAAATGTACCAGAAATACATATCGCCGGTAAAAACGACAAAATGCCCCTACTACCCCACCTGCTCCTGCTATGGGCTGGAGGCTGTGGAAAAATACGGGGCTGTAAAAGGCGGTGCATTGGCGGCCTGGCGGATCCTGCGCTGCAATCCCTTTTCAAAGGGCGGCTATGATCCGGTGCCCTGACTGCCGGGAGGAACAGAAATTCTATGATGTTGTTATTGACGAAAGATACAACGCCGATCATCGGCTGGATCGCGTCTCTGCTCGGTTATATCATGAACGGTATTTTCAATGTGCAGTCCGCGATCGGCATTGAAAATCTCGGCCTGTGCATCATCTTCTTCACGATCGTTGTCTATGTGCTGATGATACCGCTCACCGTACAGCAGCAGAAGTTTTCAAAGCTTCAGGCGATCATGAATCCCGAGATCCAGGAGATCCAGAAGAAATACAAGGATAAAAAGGATCAGGACTCCATGCAGAAGATGCAGGAGGAGACGCAGACCGTTTACCAGAAATACGGCGTTAATCCGGCGGGAAGCTGTGTGCAGCTCGTGGTGCAGCTGCCCATCCTGTTCGCGCTCTACAGCGTGATCAGAAACATCCCCGCCTATGTTACAAATGTCAGGGAAGCGCTGATGCCCCTGGCGGACAAGCTGGTAGCTTCCGACGGAGCGCTCGAGTTCTTTACGGACGCCGCGGCAAAGGTAGGCGTAAAGTTCACGGAGCTGTCGAACCTGAAGGTCATCGACACGATCTACAAATTCCGGCCGGATCACTGGGATTCCCTGACGAAGGCATTCCCGGATCTCTCCGGTATGATCGGAACCACGCATCAGCAGATCGATCACTTTAACTTCTTCCTGGGACTGAACATCGTAAACAATCCCATGGATATCATCAAGGATGCAATAAGCAGCAAGACGTACCTGCTGGTCATCCTTGCGGCTCTGATCCCGATCCTCTCGGCCGTCACCCAGTGGCTCAACACGAAGCTGATGGGGACCGTCCAGACGGGAGGAGACGGAAACGACGCGACGGCAAACACCATGAAGACCATGAATACGGTGATGCCGCTCATGTTCGCGGTCTTCAGCATTACGCTTCCGGTCGGTCTCGGCATCTACTGGATCGCCGGTTCCGTCGTAAGAAGCATCATCCAGATCGTGATCAATCACCATCTCGACAAGGTCGGTGTGGAAGAGATCGTTGAGAAGAACCAGAAAAAGGCCGATAAAAAGAGAGAAAAACGGGGATTTACCGCCGAGCAGATGAATGCCAACGCGAAGATGAATACCCGTTCCATCGGCGGAGACGCCGTCATGAAGAAGGCAAAGGCCGATAACGGAAATCAGAAGTCCGGCGAAAAGACGCAGGAACAGCCCGCCGCAAGGCCTGAGGCAAAGCCCGGCAGTCTTGCCGAGAAGGCCAGGATGGTCGAGAAATACAACAGTTCGCACACTAAGAAGTGAGGAGAACAAAAGAAATGGGAGAAAAGATCAGAGTCAGCGCAAAGACAGTTGCCGACGCTGTGACAGAAGCATCGATACAGCTCGGGACGACCAGCGACAATATCGAGTACGTGGTCGTAGAGCATGAGACAAAAGGTTTTCTCGGGATCGGCGCGAAAAGGGCCGTGATCGAAGCCAGGATCAAGGTCACGGACGAAGAATTCATCTCGGGCCTCTTCTCCGGCAAGAAGGGAACGTCCGGCGCGAAGAAAGCGAAGGCATCCCGCCCGGCCGGCAGTAAGGAGGAAGGCGCTGCCGCGAAGAAGCAGGCACCCGTTCCGAAGGAAAAGAAAGACGCTATGCCGGAAGAAAAAGCTCCCGCCGCCGCGGAAGGCAAAGAGCGCAGCGCGCAGAAGGAACAGGGCGGCCAGAAGCAGAATAAAGCCCAGAACCAGAACCGCAGCGACAAGCCCGCGAAGAAAAAGCAGGAAGCGCCGGCTGAAGGCGAGGCAGCACCGGCCGCGCAGGCTAAGCCCGCGCAGCGCCAGCCGAAGGCGAACCGCGTGCCGGCAGACCCGGCCGTCGCCCAGGAGCGCGCAAAGACGTTCCTTGAGCAGACCTTTGGCGCGATGGGACTGAATGTAGAGATCAAAACGTCCTTCGAGGACGACGTCCTCTCTGTCGAGATGATCGGCGACGACATGGGCATGCTGATCGGAAAGCGCGGGCAGACGCTCGACGCCCTTCAGTATCTTGTAAGCCTGGTCGTCAACAAGGGAAAGGCTTCCTACGTCCGCGTCAAGCTGGATACCGAGGACTACAGGAACAGAAGAAAAGCAACGCTGGAGAACCTGGCAAAGAACATTGCGTTCAAGGTCAAGAAGACGCACAAGCCGGTATACCTTGAGCCGATGAACCCCTACGAAAGGCGGATCATCCACTCAGCGCTGCAGAACGATCCTTTCGTGACCACCCACAGCGAAGGCGAAGAGCCGAACCGGAAAGTGGTCGTGACAATGAAAAAAAGAGAGCGCACAGAGCGCAGCGACAGGATCGAGCAGGAAGAAAAGGCCATAACGGACGAACTGGTCTGAGATCAGAGGGGCTGCCGCAGCGAAAGCGGCGGCCCCTTTTTAAATCAGGCGCTGGTCCCCGGGAAAGGAGAAAATATGGTTCAGGATACGATCGCCGCGATCTCTACCGCGGTGAGCGAGGCGGGAATCGGGATCGTCCGCGTCAGCGGGCCGGACGCGGTCTGCGCGGCGGATGGTATTTTCAGAACGCCGAAGGGAAGAAGGATCCTGCAGAGCGTTCCTTCGCATACCATCCATTACGGCTATATTTTTGACGGAGACGAGACCGTGGACGAGGTCCTTGTGAGCGTAATGAGGGCGCCGCGGAGCTTTACCGCCGAGGATACGGTGGAGATCAACTGCCACGGCGGCATCCTGGCGACGAGGCGTGTGCTGGAGACGGTGCTTGCCGCGGGCGTGCGGCCCGCCGAGCCCGGAGAATTTACCAAAAGGGCCTTTTTAAACGGGAGGATCGACCTTTCCCAGGCGGAGGCCGTGGGCCTGCTGATCAGCGCGAAAAACGAGTACGCGCTGAAAAATTCCGTAAGCCAGCTGAAGGGCTCCGTGCTGGAGGCGGTCCGCGGGCTGCGGGGGCAGATCCTGCTGGAGATCGCGCGGATCGAGGCGGCCCTGGACGACCCGGAGCACTACTCTCTTGACGGTGTCCCCGAGGCCCTGAAGGAAAAGATCGGCGTCTGGGAGGGGCAGCTTAAGAAGCTCATCGACTCCGCCCACGACGGACGGATGATCACAGAGGGCATCCGGACCGTGATCGTGGGAAGACCGAACGCGGGAAAGTCCTCGCTGATGAACTATCTTGCCGGCGCCGACTGCTCGATCGTCACGGAGGTCGCCGGGACGACGAGGGACGTCCTGACACAGACCGTGAACCTGCGCGGCATCACTCTTCTGCTGACGGACACGGCCGGCATCCGTGATACCGAGGACAGGGTGGAAAAGATCGGCGTGGAGCGCGCGAGGGAAAACGCGAGGAACGCGGATCTTCTGCTCTACGTCGTAGACTCCTCCGCCCCGCTGGATGAAAATGACAAAGAGATCATGGAGCTTTTGAGGGAGAGCGGAACGCCCGCCCTCGTGCTCCTTAATAAGACGGACCTTGAGGCGGCAACGACCGGGGAGATGCTTAAAGCGGCGCTTTATGAAAACGGGCTTGCCGGGCAGGAAGTCCTCCCCGTCTCGCTGACGACGGGGAACGGCCTTTCCCAGGCCGAGGAGATGATCACGCAGATCGTCTACGGCGGACGCCTGCAGGTCTCGGAGGGACTGACGATCACCAGCGTCCGGCAGAAGAACCTGCTGGTAAGCGCCAGGGAGAGCCTCCTTAAAACATCGAAAAGCATCGAACTGAACATGCCGGAAGATTTTCTCACGATCGACATGATGGACGCCTGCGAGGCGCTCGGCGACATCACCGGGGAGCATGCGGGCGAGGATCTGGTGAATGAGATCTTTTCAAAATTCTGCATGGGGAAATGAGAATAGGATGAGCGAGAAAAAGAAAGTAGTGGAACAGGTCGACGTCGTCGTGATCGGCGCGGGACACGCGGGCTGCGAGGCCGCCCTCGCCTGCGCGAGGCTGGGACTGAGGACGGTGATCTTTACGATGAGCGTGGACGCCATCGCCCTTATGCCCTGCAACCCCAGCGTAGGCGGAAGCTCCAAGGGGCATCTGGTCCGCGAGCTGGACGCCCTGGGCGGCGAGATGGGCCGCGTGATCGACAGGACCTTCATCCAGTCGAGAATGCTGAATGTATCCAAGGGCCCGGCCGTTCATTCGCTGCGCGCCCAGGCCGACAAGGCGGCCTACTCGAGGGAGATGCGAAGGGTCCTGGAAGAGACGCCGAACCTGTATATCCGGCAGTCCGAGATCATGGAGATTCTCACCGAGGAGGACCGGATAAGCGGCGTCGTCATCCGCTCCGGGATGGTCTATGAGTGCCGCGCGTGCATCCTCTGCACCGGGACCTACCTGCGCGCGAAGTGCATCTACGGCGACGTGGAGACCTATACCGGGCCGAACGGGCTGGAGGCCGCGAACCATCTGACCGAGTCGCTGAAAGCGCACGGGATCAGGATGATGCGCTTCAAGACCGGCACGCCCGCCCGCGCGGACGGCCGCACGATCGACTATTCAAAGATGACGGAGCAGAAGGGCGACGAGCGCGTCGTGCCCTTCTCCTTCGAGACAGACCCGGAGTCCGTGCAGAAGGAGCAGGCCTCCTGCTGGCTGACCTACACGAACGAGGAGACGCACCGGATCATCCGCGAGAACCTGGACCGCTCTCCCCTCTACTCCGGCGTGATCGAGGGGACCGGGCCGCGCTACTGCCCTTCCATCGAGGACAAGGTCGTGCGCTTTGCCGACAAGGACAGGCATCAGGTGTTCATCGAGCCGGAGGGCCTCTCAACGAATGAAATGTATATCGGCGGCATGTCGAGCTCCCTCCCGGACGACGTCCAGCGGGCCATGTACCGGACCGTCCCGGGACTGGAAAATATGGAGATCGTCAAGAACGCGTACGCGATCGAATATGACTGCATCGACCCGTCGCAGCTGAAAGCTACGCTGGAATTTAAAAACATTGCGGGACTCTTCGGAGGCGGCCAGATCAACGGCAGCTCCGGTTACGAGGAGGCCGCGGCCCAGGGGCTTCTCGCCGGGATCAACGCGGCAATGTACTGCCTGGGGAAGGAGCCTCTCGTGATCGACCGGTCCGAGGCCTATCTGGGCGTGCTGGTCGACGACCTGGTGACAAAAGAGAACACCGAGCCGTACCGCATGATGACCTCGCGGGCGGAATACCGCCTGCTGCTGCGCCAGGACAACGCGGACCTCCGCCTGACGGAAAAAGGGTACCGGGCAGGACTGATCAGCGAGGAGCGCTGGCAGAAGCTCTGCAGGAAAAAAGAGATGATCGAGGCGGAGACGGAGCGCGTAAACCGCGCGATGGTCGGCGCCACGAAGGAAGTGCAGCTCTTTATGGATGAACATGAGACGCCGCGGTTAAAGAGCGGATGCTCCGTCGCGGAGCTCATCCGCCGCCCGGAGCTGGACTACGAAGCCCTCTCTCCCATCGACCCGGACCGCCCGTCCCTTCCCGCGGACGTTTGCGAGCAGGTGAACATCAACATCAAATACGAGGGATATATCGAAAGGCAGAGGCGCCAGGTAGAGCAGTTCAAAAAGCTTGAAAAGCGGCAGATCCCGGGAGACATCGACTACAGCGCCATCGCCGGCCTCCGCATAGAAGCAAGGCAGAAGCTGGATAAATTCCGCCCGGCATCCGTAGGCCAGGCGTCCCGGATCTCCGGGGTCTCCCCGGCGGATATCTCCGTGCTTCTCGTCTGGCTGCAGGCAAATGCGGGGAAAAAGGAGGACATCAATGACCGGGAACTATGACCTTACGGTGCTGAGAGAAGGCTGCCGCGGGCTTGGGATCACGCTCACCGGGGACCAGGAGGAGCAGCTGATCACCTACTATGAGCTGCTGACAGAAAAAAACAAAGTGATGAACCTGACGGCCGTCACAGAATTTAACGACGTACTCCTCCTCCACTACCTGGACAGCTTTTCGCTGGTGAAGATCGGGCAGCCTTCGGATGGGGAACGCTTTCTGGATCTTGGGACCGGCGCCGGTTTCCCCGGAATACCGCTGAAGATCCTCTTCCCCTCCTGCAGCTTTACGCTTGCGGATTCGCTGCGGAAAAGAGTCGATTTTCTGCAGGAAGTGATCGCGGCGTGCGGCCTTAAGGAGATCCGCGCCGTGCACGGCCGCGCGGAAGATCTCGCCCGAATGAGCGAGTACAGAGAGGCCTTTGACAACTGTCTCTCCAGAGCGGTCGCTCCGATGAACGTACTTGCGGAGTACTGCCTGCCTTTTGTAAAAAAAGGCGGCGCTTTCACTGCATACAAATCGAATACCATCGATATGGAAATCGAGGAGGCAAAGAAAGCGATCGCCGTGTGCGGAGGGGAGACAGAGAAGATCGTGCACTTCACACTTCCCGGCTCAGACGTAGAGCGCTCTCTCGCTCTCATCCGCAAAGTGAAGGATACACCGTCAACATATCCAAGAAGAGCAGGAATTCCTTCAAAGAAGCCATTAAAATAAACGAGCATTTAAATTTAAAAGGAGCCTCCGCAGATGCTGCGGAGGCTCCTCTTCTATTTCCTCTTCTATTTCCGGTAGTATTTCTGTTCCTGCGGGTATTCCTGCTGTCAGTCCGTTCCGAATTCCATTTTAAAAAGAATGCTTTTCAGCGTATTTACAAAGGTTTCCGGAACTTCAAGCTGCGGAAGGCATACCGATTTTTCTATCTCGTGAACAGAGATCTGCGGCGCAAGCTTCTGATATTCAAGCACTGCGGAGTCCGCGTCGGGGTTCTGATCGCTGTAGATGATCGCGATCGGCGTAGTTCCTTCCACCAGGAACCTACGGATATCGTAGTTGACATATCTCCCGTCGATGCTGGTCATCAGGAATTTGCCGTTTCCGTCTCCAAGGTGAGCTGCCTCATACTGCCCGTCCATATACTGCTGAGAGACAAGGAACGGATTAAACGTCTGTTTTTCAAGAATGCTGTGCTCCAGGTTCGGGTGGTTATATCGAATATTATAGATAACAGTGCCGATCACAGGCAGGCTGATGAGCAGGCGAAGAATTCTTGACTCCTGCTCCGGAACAGCGGCAAGCTTATCAAGCGGCGTGGGGTTGATCATGACCAGCCCGGCCACGTTTGCTTTTGAAATAAATGCCGCGGTGACTGCCGCAGAGGAAGAAAGCTCCGTTGCTGCGATAAACGCCGGCCTGCCGATCACATTCTCAATAAAAGAATTGATGGCGAGCGCATAATAATAGTTTGTGTAGGTAATATTCGGCTTATCGGAACGTCCGCATCCCGGAAGATCGATCGTATAGACCTGATAAGCCGAGGAAAGAAGCTTTACGGACTTCTCCCACTCCATTCCGCTGGATGCGGGATCTATATTATGGATCAGAAGAAGTGCCGGTAAGGACTCATCTCCTGCCTTTTCATAGTAGATGTCTCCGTGCTTCCATTTATATACAAAGCCTTCTTTGGTTTTAAGGAGATGCTTCTGGTCTGCCAGAGCAAAGATCCTTCTGTTGAAGGCATACATAACAAGCGTAGAAGCAACGCCAAGATTCAATAAGGTTTTAATTCTGCTGCGTCTTCTGCCCATATGACAATGATTCCCCCTGATTTTGCGGTAATTCTAACCTTCCTAAGTATAAAACAAAAGGGAAAAAGATACAAGATACAACCAGTATTGCCCGGATGTTTCACGTGAAACATCCCGAAACAAAACATAACCGTGGTGTATTTGGAACATTTTACTCGAATGAGTCCAACATGAAACAAATTTTCTACGATGTTTCACGTGAAACATGATAGCGCAAGACCGCATTCTATGATAAAATGTATTTCGCTTGATATTTTAATGAAGTAAGGAAAGGCATAAGGTTAGTATTAATGGGAAGAATTATTGTCGTTGCAAATCAGAAGGGCGGCGTCGGAAAGACTACGACGGCTGTTAATCTGTCTGCTTCGCTGGCCAAGCTGGGGAAAAAGGTCCTGGTCGTTGACATGGACCCGCAGGGAAACACGACCAGCGGGCTTGGAATTGACAAAAATGAGATAGAGAACAGCATTTATGCGGTCCTTATCGGTGAATGCGGCGCCCGGGAAGCCATTATCGAGGATGTTTATGAAAATCTTTCTTTGATTCCCTCAAATATTGACCTCTCAGGAGCGGAGATCGAGCTGCTGGAGCTGGACGAGAAGGAATTTGTTCTTGATACGCAGCTTTCTGCGGTAAGGGACGCGTATGACTATATCATTATAGACTGTCCGCCTTCCCTGAATATCCTGACGCTCAATTCCATGTGTGCTGCAGATACCGTGCTTGTCCCGCTTCAGTGTGATTACTATGCACTGGAAGGACTTACGCAGCTGATGCAGACGATCGGCCTTATTCAGGAGCGGCTGAACGGGGATCTTGAACTTGAGGGCGTGGTGTTTACCATGTACGATGCAAGAACCAATCTGTCCGCTCAGGTCGTAGAAAACGTAAAGGGCAATTTTGACGGCAGCATCTATGACAGCATCATCCCGAGGAATGTACGGCTTGCCGAAGCTCCCAGCTATGGGATGCCGATCACAGAGTATGATCCGCGCTCTGCCGGGGCAGAGAGCTACCTCAGACTCGCCAGGGAGATCATCGAAAGAGGAGAGTAAGTGATGGCTGTAAAAAAGACGGGTCTGGGAAGAGGCCTGGACAGTATGATCCCTTCCTACAGCGGCAGAAAGCGAGGAGGCGGGGAGAGCAAACCGGCGGCAGCTCCGGAACCGAACACCAGCCCGGAAGAGACCGGGAAGAAGGAGAAAACTGCCGGAGGCGGTAAGGAAAAGAAAGAAAGTAAAGAGAATAAGGAAAAGGCCGGGGATGACGGGATCATGATGAAGATCACCCGGATCGAGCCGAACAGGGAGCAGCCGAGACGCATCTTTGAGGAAGAGGCGCTGAATGAACTTGCGGAATCCGTCCGGCAGTTCGGAGTCCTGCAGCCCCTGCTCGTCCAGAAAAAGGGCGAGCACTACGAGATCATCGCAGGAGAGCGCAGGTGGAGGGCCGCCAAGCTGGCCGGCCTGAAGGAAGTCCCCGTGATCATCCGGGATTATTCCGACAGGGAGAGAGTAGAGATCGCCCTGATCGAGAATATCCAGAGAGAGGACCTGAACGCGATCGAGGAAGCGGAAGCCTACCGAAGGCTGATGGATGAATACAGCCTGACGCAGGAGGAGATCGCGGACCGTGTCGGAAAGAACCGGTCTACGGTCACGAATGCGCTCCGCCTGCTGAAGCTGGACGAGCGCGTGCGGCAGATGCTGGTGGACGGAGCGATCTCGGGCGGACATGCCCGCGCGCTGCTGGCGATAGAAGATGGGGATCTTCAGTATCAGACGGCTCTTCGGATCGTCGATGAAGGCCTGAGCGTGAGGGACATCGAGAAGATCGTAAAGAAACTGCAGTCTCCGAAGCCTGAAAAACCGGCGCCTGTGCCGGAAAGCGAGGAGATCGCCCTCGCGTACGCGGATATGGAGCAAAAGCTTCGCAACGTGCTGGGGACCAAGGTGAGTGTATCGAGAAAACGCGGAAATAAGGGGAAAATAGAGATCGAATACTATTCTGCCGACGAGCTGGAGCGGCTGTATCTGCTGCTTCGCGGAGCCGGGGAGGTCTGAGCAGGCAGAACATACGTTCGATTATATAGGAGGGGAAAATACAGATGGAGAGTCAAATGCTGAATTCTCTTGGCTTTGATCCCGGGATCCTGATCATCCTGGTCATGGCCGTGATGGTGTTCGTGCTGATCTATTTGGTCAGCGTATCCATGAAGCTGACAAGGTTCATGAAAAGATATCGTATCTTCATGAGGGGCAAAGACGCCGTGTCGCTCGAGAAGGCCTTTGAACAGCAGTTCATTGAGGTCGACAGGCTGAGCGAGATCAGCAAGAACCACGCTGCGGAGCTCGCCGCCATCAAGGAGACGATGGCCCGCACGACAAACAAGATCGGAATCGTCAAATACGACGCGTTTCCCGATGTCGGCGGAAAGCTGAGCTTCGCGCTGGCAATGCTGGATGCGGGGAACAGCGGGTTCGTCCTCAATACGATCCACAGCAGAGAAGGCTGCTACACCTACGTGAAAGAGATCGTGAAGGGAGAGTCCTACATCGTTCTGGGGCAGGAAGAAAAAGAAGCGCTTCGCCAGGCGGTGTCTTACATGTCTGACGTCGAGTAGAATGATCATTATTATATTTAGAAACCGGAGGAGCAAAAAATGTTAGATATCAAATTTGTAAGGGAAAATCCGGAAGTCGTAAAGCAGAATATCAAAAACAAATTCCAGGATGAAAAGCTTCCCCTCGTGGACGAGGTGATCGAGCTTGACCGCAAAAACCGCGACATCAAGCAGGAGCTGCAGGCCCTGCAGGCCGACCGCAACAGGATCTCCAAGGAGATCGGCAAGCTGATGGGACAGGGCAAAAAGGAAGAAGCGGAAGCGGCTAAGAAGCAGGTCGCTGAATTCGCCGACAGAATGGCGGAGCTTAGCGAGCAGGAAAAGCAGGTCGAGGCGGATATCCGCAAGATCATGCTGATCATCCCGAACATCATCGACCCCTCTGTGCCGATCGGCCGCGACGACACGGAAAATGTGGAGATCGAGCGCTTTGGCGAGCCGGTCGTTCCGGATTTTGAGATCCCGTATCATACGGAGATCATGGAGCGCTTTCACGGTGTGGATATGGACGCCGCCGGACGCGTGGCCGGCAACGGCTTCTACTACCTGATGGGAGATATCGCGAGGCTTCATTCCTCCATTCTTTCTTACGCGAGAGATTTCATGATCGGCCGCGGGTTCACCTACTGCATCCCGCCCTTCATGATCCGCAGCAACGTGGTGACGGGCGTCATGAGCTTTGCCGAGATGGACGCCATGATGTACAAGATCGAAGGGGAGGACCTCTACCTGATCGGTACCAGCGAGCACTCCATGATCGGAAAGTTCATCGACACGATCACCCCGGAGGAAGAGCTGCCCTATACGCTGACGAGCTATTCGCCCTGCTTCCGCAAGGAAAAAGGCGCGCACGGCATTGAGGAGAGAGGCGTGTACAGAATCCATCAGTTCGAAAAGCAGGAGATGATCGTTGTGTGCAAGCCGGAGGACAGCCCGATGTGGTATGACCGTTTATGGCAGAACACGGTCGACTTCTTCCGCACGCTGGATATCCCGGTGCGCACGCTGGAGTGCTGCTCCGGCGACCTGGCGGACCTGAAGGTGAAGTCCTGTGACGTGGAGGCATGGTCTCCCCGCCAGAAGAAGTACTTTGAGGTCGGCAGCTGCTCGAACCTGGGAGACGCGCAGGCGCGCCGCCTCGGCATCCGCGTGAAGGGCAAAGACGGCAAGAAGTACCTTGCGCATACGCTGAACAATACATGCGTCGCTCCGCCCCGCATGCTGATCGCGTTCCTTGAGAACAACCTCCAGGCAGACGGATCCGTCCGCATTCCGGAGGCACTGCAGCCGTATATGGGCGGCCAGAAGGAGATCCGCTGATCCCGCGGGAAAGCGGCAATAACAGTCAGGAAGAAAGGAGGTGGGACCATGCATTCCTATATGCGGGCAGTCGGCTTCGGGACGTCCATAAATGGAGAGCAGGAGGTAGATATCCTGCTTGACCGGGTCTGCCAGAAGTATGAGACAAGGCGCGTTGTGAGGCTCGGAGAAGAGAACCGGTATTTTCTGGAGATGACAAAGGCGTGCGGACCGAACGTCGGTCTTTGCGTCTGCGGCGAGCTTGATGAGGAGGGGTTCCACCGCCAGTATTATTTCCCCTACCTGCGCGGGAGCGGCGACACCTGCGGCGGTGAGGTCACGGTCGAGAAGAGAGTGAGCGGCCATTCCTACGAGGGAGTCTGCGAGGACGGCCGCGTCGGGGTATCCCTCATCTTTTATCTCCAGAATCCGGGTGACTTCCGGAGAGAGACCGAGCAGCAGCATCTTCGCGCCGCGCATGTGACGACGACCCTTTCCGCCCTGTCCCTGCACGGTGTCATCCTTCTCCCGCAGAAGACCCGGGAGACCTCCGACAGGTCAGACCGGAAGAGAGAGGACTACTTTACGCAGCGGTCGGCCATGGTGAGGGCCGCAAAGAACGGGAACCAGGATGCGATAGAGAGCCTGACCCTGGAGGACATGGATCTGTATACCATGCTGGCGCGCCGGACCGGCAGGGAGGACATCCTCTCGATCGTGGATACCAGCTTTATGCCTTACGGCATGGAGTGCGACCAGTACAAGATCATAGGGACCATCCAGTTCTACACACAGGCGGCGAACAGCATCACCGGAGAGATGCTCTGGCAGCTGACCGTAGAGTGCTGCGGGATGACGTTCGACGTGTGCATCAACCAGAGAGACCTGATGGGAGAGCCCGAGGTGGGACGGCGTTTCAAAGGAACGATCTGGCTGCAGGGAAGACTGAACTATCCTGAATAAAGAAAAAAATGATCTTCCTATTCCTATTTTGAAGATTATCTGCTATAATAGCTTTTGCGTCAAATGTCTGCGTAGCTCAGCTGGATAGAGCGACCGCCTCCTAAGCGGTAGGTCGGGTGTTCGAATCACCTCGCGGACGTGATAGGTGCCGGGACTTGAAAA
>CAJOLD010000020.1 GCA_905235435.1 uncultured Lachnospiraceae bacterium | reverse complement strand
CACCTGCAATTATAGTCCCTGGCGGCCGAAACCGCAAGTGAAGGGCGGCGGGCATAGACAAGAACGGACGGAATCGGTATACTATATAATGTGCTACTGTTCGCAGCTGTGAACAGTAACTGTCAGGGAGGTATTCATATGTATAATATATTGGTATGTGATGATGAAAAAGAGATCGTCGACGCTGTGGAGATCTACCTTCAGCAGGAGGGATACAATGTCTTTAAGGCGTACGACGGAAAACAGGCGCTGGAGATCCTGGAGAAGGAGGAGATCCATCTGCTCATCCTGGATCTGATGATGCCGGGGCTGGACGGGATCCACGCTACGCTGAAGATCCGTGAGACCAGCAGCATTCCGATCATCATTCTCTCGGCCAAATCACAGGACAGCGACAAGATCCTGGGACTGAACATCGGGGCGGACGACTATGTCACAAAGCCCTTTAATCCGCTCGAGCTGGTGGCAAGGGTCAAGTCCCAGCTGAGGAGATACACCTCGCTCGGGACCATCCAGGAGACCGCGGAGGACAGCCATATCTACCGCACGGGAGGCCTGCAGGTCGATGACGACCGCAAGGAAGTGACGGTGGACGGCGAGCCCGTCAAGCTCACCAGGATCGAATACAATATTCTTCTGCTGCTGATCAGCAACAAGGGGAAGGTCTTCTCCATCGACGAGATCTATGAAAAGATCTGGAAGGAGGAGGCATTCTGCGCCGATAATACAGTGACCGTACACATCAGGCACATCCGGGAGAAGATCGAGATAGACCCGAAGAACCCGAAGTACCTGAAGGTCATGTGGGGGATCGGCTATAAGATCGAGCAGATCGACTGACAGGACCGGAAATGAAAAGAGTCATATATAAACCCTGGATGAAGACGCTTACAGCGGCGCTGCAGATCGTGCTCGCCGCTGTTATTGCCCTGTGCCTTTTTCAGTTCAGGGACTGGGCCCAGCGCGGCGCCGGCTTTTCCGACATCGCCCGTCCGTTTGAAGAGACGGAGATCTTTCTCTCCACGGTAGAGGACATCGTGCTGGACAAGATCGCCTACGCGCAGAACATGCAGCTCTTTGAGCGGGGCGGAGAATTCTGCGGGGACCGGGAGATCGATATCCGCCAGTACGCGGCCGGGAAGCAGGACGAAGCGAATATCAACCTGAACACTTCTTATTATCTGGAAGATCTCATCGAGTTTGCCCACACCGGGCTTTCTCCCATGCAGTCCAGGATCCGCCAGCTGCAGGGCGCCGGGTACTCTGACAGGGAGATCGGCGACCGGCTTGCCGCCGAGGCGGAAACGCTGGAGACCGTCCGTCCCGTCTCCGGGGGTGCGCTTGCGGACTACGCGCGCGTCAGCGACGATCCCTCCACTGCGCTCTGCGAGTACTATCAGGACCTGTGCGCGACCGCGCGGGACATCTCCTACAGATACCGCGCCTATGTCTCCTACGGGGAGGACAGCGAGGACAGCAGCGAGGCGCCGTGCAACGTCAGCTATTATGTGGAGAGCACTTCGACAAAGGAACGCTTCACCAATCTCGGGGCATCGAGCCTGTCCTCCGCGATCAACCGGATCGATAAGAGCCAGACGCAGGTCTTTCTGTTTGTGGGAGAGCGGCGCTTCGGCATTATGGCCGCGAACACGGAATACGTCCTGAATGACCGCGCTGCCCAGTGGTTTATCGACACGCGGTTCTTGGGGAACGCGGAGAAGGTCCTGCTTGCCGTGGATCTGACCCTTCCCGCCGGGGATGCCCTGCAGGAAGCCTTCAATGATTTTGAACGGCTGGAGCCGAGACTCTATGCGTGCATGTTCACGGGGGCCGCGGCGGCCATCCTTCTGCTCATCCTGTTTGTGTGCGCGGTGATCGCCGCGGGCCGCCGGGAGGCCGGAGGGGAGGTGAGGCTCTCCGCTTTTGACCAGATCCCGACAGAGATCGCCGCGGGCCTGTGCCTGATCGCCGCGATCGCCTGGTATCTCTTTGCCGTGGACGTCGTGCTCCCGTACGCCGGATACGGCGCTTTCGGGGATGCCATGCGGGCGGTCTTCTGCGCCGCGGAGTACGGGATCCTTCTGGGCTCCGTCTGCAGCCTGGCGCGCAGGATCAAGGCAAAAACACTCTGGGAAAACAGTGTCTGCTACGCGGTCATCAAGGGCAGCCGGCAGATCTACAACGCGCGGAAATATTCCGGCAGACTGATCGTTTTCTATATTATCTTCTTTATTCTGAACATCATTTTTGTCGGCGCCTTCCGCGTCCCCGGCATGGTGATGGCGGTGGTCATGGACATGGCGGTCCTGCTCTATCTGGTGCGGGACGAGCTGGGAAAGCAGAGCGTCCGTGAGGGCCTCAGCCAGATCTCAAAGGGAAAGCTTGACTACCGGATCGACACGAGCGTCCTCACCGGGGAGAGCCTGGAGATGGCAGAGCGGGTCAACGAGATGGGCGACGGCCTGCAGAAGGCAGTCGACGCCATCGTGGCCAACGAGCGGCTGCGCGCCGAGCTGATCACCAATGTATCCCATGATCTTAAGACGCCGCTGACCTCCATCATCACCTATGTGGACCTTCTGCGGAGGGAGGACATCCAGGACGAAAAAGCGCGCGAATATATAGAGATACTGGATCACAAGGCGAGGCGGCTCAAGCAGCTGACCGAGGACCTCATCGAGGTCAGTAAGATCAGCTCCGGCAATATTGAGCTGGATATGCGCCCGCTCTCCCTCTACCCCTTCCTGCAGCAGGTCTTCGGGGAGATGGAGGAGCGGATGGAGGAGCGCTCCCTGACGGTGGAGATGAAGCTGGAACGCGGGCTTTACATCCTGGCGGACGGCAGGCAGCTCTGGCGCGTTTTCGAAAATCTGATGGGGAACGCGGCCAAGTACTCGAAGGAGGGCAGCACCGTCCTGCTGGAGCTGGAGCGCGCCGACGGATACGCGGTGATCAACCTTTCCAATACGTCCGAAGATGCGATCGAGAGGACGGCGGAGCAGCTGGAGGAGAGATTCGTGCGCGGAGACGAGAGCAGGAGCGGCGAGGGGAGCGGCCTCGGCCTTTCCATCGCGCGGAGCCTGACGGAGCTGATGAACGGCGCTTTTACGATCGAGGCGGAGGATCACAGCTTCCGCGTCACCCTTGTGTTTCCATTATGTGAAAAGGAGCAGGGGGGAGAAATGAACATTTCGTGAAATCTTCCGCCCGTTTGTTGACACGGTTTTGAAAACGGTTTAGGATGATGCATATTCATCGAAAGGAAGATGGAATATGAGAGACAGATTGCAGCGTTTTATGATGGGAAGATACGGGGTCGACGATCTCGAAAAATTCCTTCTCGGGCTTCTTCTGGGGCTGATGGTGCTGAACCTTTTCGTGCAGTCGGGGATCCTGAGCGCGGTCACGTTCGGTCTTCTGGTCTGCTCCTATTTCCGGATGTTCTCGCGGAACATCCAGGCCCGTTATCAGGAGAACGTGAAATATCTTGAGATAAAGAGAAAGGTGACGGGGTTCTTTAAGCTGAAGAAGAAACATGCCGGGGACCTGCGCACCCATCATATTTATAAATGCCCTTCCTGCGGACAGAAGATCCGCGTGCCGCGCGGCAGGGGAAGGATCGTGATCACCTGCCCGAAATGCAGGCAGGAATTTGAAAAGAAGAGCTGAGGCGAAGTATGTTCGGTTATATCACAGTGAACCGCCCCGAGCTTAAGGTGCGGGAATTTGAGACGTATCGCGGGTATTACTGCGGGCTGTGCCATGAGCTGTTCCGCAGGTTCGGCCCGAAGGGCTCCCTGCTGCTCAATTATGATATGACTTTTCTTGCCATGCTCCTGGACAGCGTTTACGAGCCGGAGATCACAAGCGCCGACAGGCGCTGTTTGCCGCATCCGGTCATGGCCCACAGGGAGATCCGCACAAAGTATACCGCCTACGCGGCGGATATGACGATCCTCCTGGCCTGGCACAAGGCAAATGACGACTGGGCGGACGACCGCAGCCTGTCCGGCGAAGGGATCCGTATCCTCCTCGGCCGGGAATACCGCAGGCTGAGGAAAAAATATCCCCGCCAGGCTTCGGCCCTGGAGCAGCAGATCGCGGCGCTCGGAGCGCTGGAAGCAGCGGGAGAGAGAAACCCTGAAAAGACGGCGGACTGCAGCGGGCATTTCCTCGCCGAGGTCTTTGTCTGCAGGGAGGATCTGTGGGCTCCCATGCTCCGCGAGATGGGTTATTTCCTCGGACGCTTCGTGTACCTGATGGACGCGTACGAGGACGGTGAAAAGGACAGGAAAAAAGGGACCTTCAACGCTCTGGAGGGAATGCGCGCGGAGGATCCGGACGGCTTTGCCGCCGCCGCCGAGGAACTGCTGGTGGCGCAGATGAGTGCCTGCGCGGCTGCCTTTGAACAGCTGCCCGCAGTCAGGAATCTTTCCATTCTGCGCAACATTGTATATTCGGGAGTGTGGAACAAATACCGGACTGTCCTGAAAGCAGAGAAGAAGGATAATGAGGAGTCAAGATGAGAGATCCGTATGAAGTGCTGGGCGTTCCCCGCGGAGCGTCCGAGGAGGAGATCAAAAAGGCGTACCGCACGCTGAGCAGGAAGTATCATCCTGACACGAATATCAACAATCCGAACAAGGCGGAAGCCGAGGAAAAGTTCAAGGAAGTGCAGCAGGCCTACCAGCAGATCATGGATCACGGCCACGGACAGGAGAGCGGGGCCTACGGCCCGGGATCTTCCCGCGGCGGCTACGGCAGCTACAGCGGGTTCGGCTTCGGCGGCTTCGGCTACCAGGATTACGATACCTTCCGCCAGGGCTATGAAAGCGCCTCCCAGGAGGATGTCCGCCTGAGAGCCGCCATCAATTACATCAACAGCCAGCATTTTTCGGAAGCCCTGAACGTCCTGTCGGATATTCAGGAAAGGTCCGCGCGCTGGTACTATCTGAGCGCCCTTGCCAATGCCGGGCTCGGGAACACGGTGACCGCCAGGCAGCATGCTTCGCAGGCAAGCGCCATGGAGCCCTCCAATCTCCAGTACAGACAGCTGGTATCCCAGCTTGAGAACGGCGGGAACTGGTACCGGGACATGGGGCAGAGCTACGGCGGCATCATGACCGGTATGAGCGATCCGTGCATGAGTATCTGCTGCGCGAACGCGCTCTGCAGCTGCTGCCTGCCGGGATCCTTCTGCTGCTTCCCGTAAAACGGCGCGGATCTTTACGCCTGTTTCTGACCCTTTAATTTCTCAAGATAGTCGCAGATAAGGTCTGCGGCACCCTCAATGCCGATCTTCGCCGTATTGACGGTGAGATCGTAGGACGAGGCCTGTCCCCATTTCTTTTCAGACTGGAAGTTGTAGAAGCTTGCTCTCTTCTTGTCGGCCTTGATGATCACGTCCCTGGCCTTGTCATCGGAGATGTGCTCATATTCCGAGATCCTGCCCACCCGGTAGGACATGTCGGCATGGATGAACACGCTGGTGACAGCGGGATTGTCCCGCAGGATATAGTCTGCCGCGCGGCCGACGATCACACAGGATTCCCCTTCGCCGAGTTTCCGGATCGTGTCAAACTGAGCCTGGTAGATCTGCTGGTTCAGGGTGGTCCCGACATAGTTCATGGACGGATAGACGTCCATAACGATGGAGTACAGCAGACTGTTCGTGGGTTTCTCATCATAGTTCTCAAGTACCTTCTCGCAGATCCCGCTTTCTTCCGCGACGAGCTTGAGCAGCTCCTTGTCGTAGACCTTGACGCCGAGCTTTCTGGCGAGCACACGGCCGACCTCATGGCCGCCGCTTCCGAACTGGCGCCCTATCGTAACGATCTGTTTTTCTGACATTCTGATCACTCCTTTGCTGATAAGTTCTCACTTCATTATTATACTCATCGGACGGCGCAAAATAAAGCGGAATGACGCGCATTAATAAAAAAATAAGGTTTTATTATTTCTTTACTTATTGATTTATATAATGCGCATTTATATAATAAATAAAGCCTTTTACATGGAGGATAAGATGGATAATAACAACAGGAACAATATGCCCGGCGGGAACGGCGGAAACGGCGGGAATGGCGGGAACGGGCCGGGACAGGGACCGGGCGGAAACAGGAACCACTCCACTCTGATGGTCTTCCTGGTCGTGACGCTCATCACCCTGGTGATCATGAGCATCTTCAACAATATGTTTCATGACAGCACGTCCCAGGAGATCACCTACGACAAGTTCCTCGAGATGGTGGACGCAGGGGAAGTCAAGGAAGTCGTTTTCCAGAACAACCAGCTGAAGATCATCCCCAGGTCGCAGCCTTTCGCGGGACAGAATGTAGAATACAGCTACTATACAGGCTATACGGGAAAAATGCAGGATCCGGACCTGGTCGCCAGGCTGGAGAAGGCGCACGTCGAGTTCTCGGAGGAGATCCCGGACACGACGATGAACCTCATCCTGAATATCCTCCTTTCCTTTGCGCCGCTCATCCTCATCTGGATCGTCCTCGGCGTCGTGATGCGCAGGATGTCCGCCGGAAGCGGAATGATGGGCGTCGGCAAGAGCCGCGCCAAGATGTACGTCCAGAAGGAGACGGGCGTTACCTTCGCGGACGTGGCCGGACAGGATGAAGCCAAGGAGTCCCTGCAGGAGGTCGTCGACTTCCTCGAGAACCCCGGAAAATATTCAAAGATCGGCGCGAAGCTCCCCAAGGGAGCCCTGCTCGTCGGCCCTCCCGGAACAGGCAAGACGCTCCTTGCGAAGGCCGTTGCGGGCGAGGCGCAGTGCCCGTTCTTCTCCCTTTCGGGATCGGAGTTCGTCGAGATGTTCGTCGGCGTCGGCGCGTCCCGTGTCCGCGACCTTTTCGAGGAGGCGAAAAAGAACGCGCCCTGTATCATTTTTATCGATGAGATCGACGCGATCGGCAAAAACCGCGACAGCCGTTACGGCGGCGGCAATGACGAGCGCGAGCAGACACTCAATCAGCTTCTGGCTGAGATGGACGGTTTCGATACTTCCAGCGGACTGCTCATCCTGGCGGCAACCAACCGCCCGGAGGTCCTCGACCAGGCGCTCCTGCGTCCGGGCCGTTTTGACCGCCGCGTGATCGTGGACAAGCCCGACCTGAAGGGAAGGGAGGAGGTCCTCCGCGTCCATGCAAAGAACGTGCGCATGGATGAGACCGTCGACCTCAGGGAGATCGCGCTGGCCACCTCCGGCGCCGTCGGTTCCGACCTCGCGAACATGATCAACGAGGCCGCCATCCTCGCCGTCAAGAAGGGCCGCAGCGTTGTCTGCCAGGCGGATCTTTTCGAGGCTGTGGAAGTCGTCCTGGTCGGCAAGGAGAAGAAGGACAGGGTCCTGAGCGCGGAAGAGCGCAGGATCGTATCCTACCACGAGGTGGGGCACGCTCTGGTGAGCGCCCTGCAGAAGGACTCCGAGCCGGTCCAGAAGATCACCATCGTACCGCGCACCATGGGTGCCCTGGGCTACGTCATGAACGTGCCTGAGGAAGAGAAGTTCCTGAACACGGAAAAAGAGATCCGCGCCATGCTCGTAGAGTCCGTGGCCGGACGCGCGGCGGAGGAGATCGTCTTTGATACGGTCACCACAGGCGCCGCCAACGACATTGAGAACGCGACAAGGATCGCCCGCGCGATGGTCACCCAGTACGGTATGTCCAAAAAGTTCGGCCTGATGGGACTTGAGACCAGCGCGAACCAGTATCTTGACAACGGGCAGATGATCATGAACTGCAGCGACGAGACCGCCGCGGAGGTGGACCATGAGGTCATGGCCATCCTCAAGGAGGCCTATGAGGAGGCGAAGCGCCTGCTCACGGAGCACCGCAGGACCCTTGACCAGATCGCCCAGTTCCTGATCGAGAGAGAGACCATCACGGGCAAGTTTCCACCGCGTGGAAGGGATCACTCCGGACGCCGAAAAGCCCGCGCAGTCAAGGGTCAATGAGCGCCCCTCGGTGATCAATCTCCCGGATACGCAGGAAGCTCCCGCAGCCGCGGAGACAGCGGAGACTGCCGAAGCAGCGCCCGCAGCCGCAGCTCCCGCGCAGACCGCTGAAGCAGCGCCCGCGCAGGACCAGCCGGAGCAGGATGAGGAAAATAACCAAAAAGAACATGAAAAATTTGTGAAATTCATTGCTTTGTTTTCTTGATTTTCCGCGGGATTTTTTATACAATCTCGTTCACAGGGAGGCAAGTGATAAATGGACGCGATCAAACGTTTCGGAAGAGCTGCCAAACAGTTCTATTTCAGATATCAGCACGGGACATGGATCACCGTTTACCTGATCTTCTACCTTCTCGGCTTTACGATCGTAGAACATGCAGGGCACCGTCACTATCATGTTATCCACAGCATGATCGACGACATGATCCCGTTCTGCGAATATTTCATCATTCCGTATTATCTCTGGTTCGCCTTTGTGGCAGTCGGGATCTTATGGTTCGTCTTTTTCTGCAAGAGCAGGAGAGAGTACTACCAGCTTTCATCGGTGCTCGCGATCGGCATGACGGCGTTCCTGGTCGTCAGCTGTGTGTTCCCGAACATGCAGGACCTTCGTCCGGCAGTGATGGAACACCAGAACGTCTTTACGCGGATGGTCGAGGCGCTCTATGCGGCCGACACTCCGACGAACATCCTGCCGAGCATCCATGTATTCAACTCGCTGGCGATCTTCTTCGCGTTCAACAGCAGCGAGCAGATGCAGAAGCATAAGGTCGTGCGCGCATCCATCGGTGTGCTTGCGCTGCTGATCATCCTTTCCACCATGTTCCTGAAGCAGCATTCGGTGGTGGATGTTTCCCTCGGCATCCTGATGGCTGTCACGGTGCAGAAGTTCTGCGAATTCATTTTCCAGGGCAGCAGAGAGACCTACAAAAACAGATACGGAGAAAGATACCTGCGCGGTTAATGTCCTGAGGGACAGGCCGGGGTATCATCAGGCAAACAGCACAGGCTGCTGTCCGGCCCGCAGCAGGGTCATGGGCAGCAGCCTTATTTGAACTTAGCCGGGAAAGGAGGGAGGCAGGATGAACAGCGATTTTGATCTGGACGAGGAGCTGAAAAAGCTGCCTCATCTTCCGGGCGTCTATATCATGCACGATGAGGCCTCCGACGAGATCATCTACGTCGGCAAGGCTGTCGACCTGCACAACAGGGTGCGCTCCTATTTCCGGAAGATCGTCGGCCGCGGTCCGCAGATCGACCTGATGGTCCGCCAGATCGGACGCTTCGAGTATATCGTGACCGATACGGAGCTGGAGGCGCTCGTCCTTGAGAACAACCTGATCAAGGAGCACGATCCCCGTTACAATACGATGCTGAAGGACGACAAGACGTACCCGTTCATCAAGGTGACGGTGGGCGAGATGTATCCGAGGATCCTGCTGTGCCGGTCCGTGAAAAAAGACAAGGCGAAATACTTCGGCCCTTATTCGAGTTCTTACGCTGTCCGCGAGACGATCGACCTGCTGCGCCGCGTCTTCCGGCTTCGCAGCTGCAACCGGCAGCTGCCGAGGGACGCGGGAGCCGAGCGGCCCTGCCTCTACTATCATATGAAGCAGTGTGACGCGCCCTGCACGGGAAAGGTCGACCCGGAGGCGTACAGGCGCCAGGTGGACGAGGCCCTGCGTTTCCTCGGCGGAAACTACGAGCCGGTCTGCAAAATGCTGGAGGAGAAGATGCTGCAGGCCTCGGAGAGGATGGATTTTGAGGAGGCGGCATCCTGGCGGGATCTGCTTACCAGTGTCCGCCATATCACCCAGAAACAGAAGATCACCAGCACGGATGAGGAGGATAAGGATATCATCGCCCTCGCCGTTGACGGGATGGAGGCAGTGGTGCAGGTCTTCTTCGTGCGCGGCGGAAAGCTGCTGGGAAGGGATCACTTCTTTGTCAGGGCCGGCCTGGAGGAGAGCAGGGAGACCATCCTCCAGAGCTTTCTCGAACAGTACTACTCGGGGACCCTCTATATTCCGCGGGAGCTGATGCTGGAGACGGCCGTTCCGGATCAGGAGGTGCTTGAGCAGTGGCTGACCCAGAAAAAGGGCCAGCGCGTCTACATCCGCGTGCCGAAAAAAGGCGCGAAGGAGAAGCTGGTGGAGCTGGCCGCGCAGAACGCGCAGCTCGTGCTCTCCCGCGACAGAGAGAGGATCCGCCGCGAGGAGGGAAGGACCATCGGCGCCGTAAAAGAGATCCGGGATCTTCTGGGACTGGACGGGGTCTGGCGGATGGAAGCCTACGATATCTCCAATATCAGCGGCTATGATTCTGTCGGATCCATGGTGGTATTTGAAAAGGGAAAACCAAAGCGCAGCGATTACAGGAAGTTCAGGATAAAGACCGTGACCGGTCCGAACGATTACGCGAGTATGGAGGAAGTGCTCTCCAGACGGTTCGCCAGGAGCCTGAAGGAGGAGGAGGGAAGCTTCGCCTGCCTTCCGGACCTGATCCTCATGGACGGCGGAAAGGGGCAGGTCGGCATTGCCGAGCGCGTCCTCGAAGATCTGGGGCTTTCCATCCCGGTCTGCGGGATGGTAAAGGACGACCGCCACAGGACCAGGGGCCTGTACTACCTGGGCAGGGAGGTCCCCATCGACACCCGCTCCGAGGGCTTCAAGCTGATCACCCGCATCCAGGACGAGGCGCACCGGTTCGCGATCACCTACCACCAGAACCTCCGCAGCAAGGGGCAGGTGCACTCGGTGCTTGACGATATCCCCGGGATCGGTCCCGCGCGCCGCAAGGCGCTGATGAAGGCCTACCCGTCGATCGACGCGCTCCGGGAGGCCCCGGAGGAAGAGCTGGCGCAGGTCCCCTCCATGAATGCGGCGGCCGCGGCGGCCGTTGTGCGTTACCTCAGGGGGGAAGAGGAGGCTGAAACGCCGATGGACAAACCGGGTAAAGAGTGATACGATAAACAAAATGCGCTGACACATTGACAACGCCCGGGAGGAGAGACCATGGGAAGCAGTGTTCCGCTTAAAAAGCTTGTAGACAAGATGAAACTCAAGAGCCTGACGCCGGAGATCGACATCTCCGGAAAGAAGATCGTGACGACGGAGCTCAACCGTCCCGCGCTTCAGCTGACAGGCTATTTCGATCACTTCGATTCCGAGCGCGTACAGGTCATCGGCTATGTTGAGTACACATATCTGGAACACCTTTCGCGCGAACAGAAGGTCCCGGTATACGAGAAGCTGCTCTCGTATCAGATCCCCTGCCTGGTCTACACGACCATGACAGTGCCGGATCCGGATATGATCAGCCTCGCGCTCAAGTACGAGATCCCGGTCTTCTGTACGAAAATGGCGACGTCCGCCTTTATGGCGGAGGTCATCCGGTGGCTGAATGTGGAGCTGGCGCCCTGCATCTCCATCCACGGCGTGCTGGTGGACGTGTACGGCGAAGGTATCATGATCATGGGCGAGAGCGGCATCGGCAAGAGCGAGGCTGCCCTGGAGCTGATCAAGCGCGGACACCGTCTGATCACGGACGACGTTGTGGAGATCCGCAAGGTGAGCGATGAGACCCTGATCGGAACGGCGCCGGATATCACCCGCCACTTTATCGAGCTTCGCGGCATCGGGATCATCGATGTCAAGACGCTGTTCGGCGTTGAGAGCGTAAAGAATACCGCGAATATCGATCTGGTGATCAAACTGGAGGAATGGGACAGGAATAAGGAGTATGACCGCATGGGCCTGGAGGAGGAATACACCGAATTCCTCGGCAACAAGGTCGTCTGCCACTCACTTCCCATCCGTCCGGGCAGAAACCTGGCGGTGATCGTGGAAGCGGCCGCGGTCAACCACAGACAGAAAAAGATGGGCTACAATGCAGCCAGGGAGCTTTACAACCGCGTCCAGAACAATCTGATGAGAAGCATGAGAGAAATCGAAGACGAATGACAGCGGGAAGGCTGTAACGGGGGCTGCAAAAATGAGTACAAAATATTGTTTCGGTATCGACGTGGGCGGAACCACGATCAAATGCGGTCTGTTCAATACAGACGGAAACATCCTTGACAAGTGGGAGATCCCCACACGCCTGGAGAGCAAGGGCGCAAACATCCTGCCGGACGTGGCGCAGACCATCCTTGAGAAGATGGATTCCCTGAAGATCAAAAAGCAGGACGTCACCGGCATCGGGATCGGCATCCCGGGTCCCGTCGATGAGAACGGGGCCGTGGATATGGCGGTCAACCTGCACTGGGGGAAGGTCAATATTAAGGAGACGCTCTCGGAGCTGACGGGCATCCCCGTCCTCGCGGCGAACGACGCGAACGTGGCCGCGCTCGGCGAACTCTGGAAGGGCGGCGGTGAAGGCTACCACAACATGATCATGGTCACGCTCGGAACGGGCGTCGGCGGCGGCATCATCATCAACGACCGCATCCTTGCCGGTTCCAACGGAGCGGCGGGAGAGATCGGCCATGCCCATGTGGAAGACGCGATCAAGGATCCCTGCAACTGCGGAAACTGCGGCTGCCTGGAGCAGGTCGCTTCCGCGACCGGCATCGTCCGCCTGGCGCGGGAGGAGCTTTCCGCTACCGACGAGGATTCCGTTCTGCGCGGCGGGAAGATCTCGGCCAAGGTCGTTTTTGACGCCATCAAGGCCGGCGACATCGTTGCCTGCCGTGTGGCGGAGCGCTTCGGATATTACCTGGGGAAGGCCCTCGCGGTCTTTGCCTGCGTAACGGCCCCGGAGGTGTTCGTGATCGGCGGCGGCGTTTCCAAGGCCGGGCCCGTCGTGATCGATTACGTTCAGAAATACTACAGGCAGTTCGCGTTCCCGGCGTGCAAACAGGCCGTGTTCGCGCTTGCCACGCTCGGAAATGACGCCGGTATCTGGGGAGCGGCCAAAATGGTGCTCCAGTGATCCGGACAGAACAGTGAGATACAGACAGTTTGGAAAGAGGTGAGACTATGTTCAACATGAATAAGAAGAAACAGCGCATCGTCGCCGGCATCATCATCGGCATCGTGATCTTTGCCATGGTCCTTACGGGTGTCCTCAGCGTGCTGCTGTAATAAGACGGAACACCAGATGACCGGGAGAGTATAAATATGAGGTTAAACAGATCCATAGCAGCCATTTTTGCCGCGGCCTCCTGTTCCCTTATCATGGCAGGCGCAGCAGGCGCCGCCGGTGAGGTGATCAGCAGCGGCATCTATGTGGGGAGCGTCGATGTCGGCGGGATGACGGTTTCGGAGGCGGAAAAGGCTGTCAAAGAGGAAGTAAAAGAACTGTCGGCGAAGGCGGTCACCCTTCAGATCGGGGACGAGCCCGTGGAGGTCTCTTTTGGAGACCTCGGCCTGGTGTGGAAGAACACCGGCGTGACCGAAGAGATCACCCGTCTCGGATCGACAGGAAATATCGTACAGCGCTACAAGGCGCAGAAAGACCTCCAGCATGAAAACAGGGAGTTTCCGCTGGAGTTTTCCGTTAATATCGACACGGCAAAGGCTTTCCTGCATCAGTGCGAGAGCTATAACACCGAGCCCGTCGACGGCTCGATCTATATCACCGATGAGGGCGTCCCCGCTGTAGAGGGCGGGACAGACGGCGTGTCCCTCAAGGTGGACGAGGCCGCGGGCACGGTGCAGCAGGCGGTCGAGAACTGGGACGGCAGCGCGCCCCTTTCGATCGACCTTCCGGTGGAGCGCGTCTCCCCGGATATCTCAAAGGATAAGCTGAGCATGGTCACGGATGTGCTGGGCACAGCCACAACGGACTATTCCGCTTCCAGCTGGGGGCGCATGGTCAACGTCGAGAACGGATGCTCCAAGATCAACGGGACCCTCCTTTGGCCGGGGGATTATTTTTCGGTCACGGATGCGGTCACGCCCTTTACGGCGGAGAACGGCTATGAGCAGGCGCCGACCTACGAGGAGAACCGGGTCGTGGATTCCTACGGCGGCGGGATCTGCCAGGTCTCGACCACGCTTTACAACGCCGTGCTCAAGGCGGAGCTCGAGGTCGTCGCGCGGTCCAACCACACGATGATCGTCACCTACGTGGATCCGTCCAAGGACGCGGCGATCGCGGAGGGCGTCATGGACATGGCCTTCGTCAACACGTCCGAGTATCCCGTATATATCTGGGGCTACTGCTACGGCGGAACGATCACCTTTACGATCTTCGGAAAGGAGACCCGCCCGGCGAACCGTTCGCTCGAGTTCGTCAGCAATGTGACCAGCGTGACAGAGCCGACGGGGATCGTGATGTACGCGAATCCGGGACAGAACATCGGTTATATCAGCCAGACGCAGTCTCCGCACACGGGATATACGGCGGAGCTGTGGAAAAATATCTACATAGACGGAGAACTGTACGATACCGTGCAGGTCAACAGCAGCAGCTATGAGGCGGTCGCCACGGCCTATGATATCGGTGTGGCGTCCCCCAATGCTTCGCTCTCGCAGGCGATGTACGCGGCGGTGGGAAACCGCGACCTCAACCAGGTACAGGCGATCATCTCCGGCGCATACCAGGCGCAGAGCGAATCGGAGGCGGCGCAGCAGCAGTCCGAGCAGGCAGCGGCCCAGCAGGCGGCAGCGGAGCAGCCCCCCGCCGATCAGGGAGCGGAAGAGACGGTGATCATCGATCCGCCTGAGGCATGAAGAGCGGAAGATTGAGCGAGGCGGCGCAGGAGCGCAGCGTGCAGCGTCCGTTTCGGGAAGTCAGGGGAGCCGCGGCGCTCCCTGCTTCTGTATCTGTCTGCTGCGAGATTGGTGCGGACCTGCTCCCGGATATCCGTATGATCCTCGGGGACTGCGCGGGACGCATCTTTTCCCTCGGGAGAAGACCGGCTGCCGTATCGCTGCAGATCGTGTGGCCGGCGGAGGAGCCGGAGGAAAAACTGAAAAAGATCATGGAGGACGCGGCGGATCTGTGCAGACGCGAAGGCATCAGCCTTTTGGGCGCAGGCGGATGCGTTTCCCTCTCGTCGGCGGTGCCGGCGGCGGCCGTCACCATGGCTGCGGACGGTCCGGCAGGGGAGAGCAGTGCCGCTCCCGGGGACGATCTTGTGATCGCCGGACAGATCGGCCTTCCCGGAACGGCAGTCCTTGCCTCATGGGGGAGGGAAGCGCTGACCGGGAGATTCCCCGCGTCGTTTGTGGAAAGGTCGGCGGGCTATGCGGCAGCGGCAGGACCGGAAGGCCCGGTGCCCGCGGCGGCAAAGGAAGCTGCCTTAAGCGGCGCGGGCTGTATGTGCAGCGGCGGGGAAGGCGGCGTATTTGCCGCGCTCCGGGAGCTCGCGCTAAAGACCGGCCTCGGGTTTACGGCTTCCCTGCGGGACATTCCGGTCCGGCAGGAGACCATCGAGATCTGCGAATATTACGATATCGATCCCTACAGGCTGTACAGCCCGGGCATCCTGCTTGCCTGCGTGAAAGACGGCGAAAAGCTTTGCAGGCAGCTTTGCGGATCCGGAATTGCGGCGGTCCGCATCGGTAAAATGACTGCCGGCAGAGACCGCATCCTGAAAAACGGCGATGAGGTCCGGTGGCTGGAAAAGCGGCAGCAGGATTCCCTGTGGTCATTTCGAGAAAAAGAAGAGAGGAAAAGCAAATGAGAGACGAGATACTGACATTTCTGGAGAAGAACAGCAAAGCGGACCCCGCGGAGCTGGCCGTCCTGCTCGGGTCGAGCGAGGAGGTCATCGCGAAGGAGATCCGGGAGATGGAGGAAGAGCAGGTGATCTGCGGATACCATACCCTGATCGACTGGGACAAGACCGGCGTGGATAAGACCACGGCCCTGATCGAGGTGCGGGTGACGCCGCAGAGAGGGCAGGGTTTTGAGAACATCGCCGAGAGGATCTACAATTACCCGGAGGTCCAGTCAGTATACCTGATCTCGGGAGGTTATGACCTTCTTGTCATCCTTGAAGGAAAAACCCTGAAGGAGGTCGCGAGCTTCGTGACCGACAAGCTGTCCACCCTGGATACGGTGATCAGCACAGCAACGCATTTTATCCTGAAGAAGTATAAAGACGACGGATTTATCATGTCGAAAAAAGATAAAGATGAAAGGATGCCGGTGACGCCTTGAGAGACTGGATCGGAGAAAGATCCCGGGCGCTGAAGCCCTCGGGGATCAGAAAGTTCTTTGACATTGTAACTGAAATGGACGACGTGGTCTCGCTCGGCGTGGGCGAGCCGGATTTTGATACACCCTGGGCAGTCAGGGACGAGGGAATCTACTCCCTCGAAAAGGGGCGCACCTTCTATACGTCGAATGCCGGCCTTGTGCCGCTTCGCGAGGAGATCTGCCGCTATCTGGAACGCAGGTTCAAACTGTCCTATGATCCCAGGAAGGAGACGCTGGTGACGGTAGGCGGCAGCGAAGCGATCGACCTGGTCTTCCGCGCCGTCCTGGATCCGGGGGACGAGGTCATCATCCCGGAACCCAGCTACGTCTCCTATGCGCCCTGCGCGTCCCTTGCGGGCGGCGTCCCTGTGACGATCGACCTGAAGGCGGAGAATGAGTTCAGGCTGACGGCGCAGGAGCTTGAGGCCGCGGTCACGGACAGGACCAAGATCCTTGTCCTCCCGTTCCCGAACAATCCTACGGGAGCGGTGATGGAGAGGGAGGACCTGGAGGCGATCGCGCCGATCATCCTTGAAAAAGACCTGCTGGTCGTGAGTGATGAGATCTATGCGGAGCTGACCTACACGGGGAAGGACCACGTGTCGATCGCGGGCCTGCCCGGGATGCGTGAGCGCACCGTGCTGATCAACGGCTTTTCCAAGTCGCACGCGATGACGGGATGGCGTCTCGGATACTGCTGCGGGCCGGCGGCCCTCATCAAAGAGATGACGAAGATCCACCAGTACGCGATCATGTGCGCGCCGACGAACAGCCAGTACGCGGGCATTGCCGCCCTGCGCGACTGCGACGGCGAGGTGGAGAAGATGCGCACGGCCTACAACCAGAGACGGCGTTTTCTGCTGCATGCCTTTGCGGAGATGGGGCTTCCCTGTTTCGAACCTTTCGGCGCGTTCTATGTCTTCCCGTGCATCAAAGAATTCGGGATGACGAGCGATGAATTTGCCACGCGGCTCCTGATGGAGGAGCGGGTGGCGGTCGTGCCCGGCACGGCCTTCGGCAGCAGCGGGGAAGGCTTTATCAGGATATCCTACGCCTATTCGATCGACGACCTGAAGGTCGCGCTGGAGCGCCTCGGCCGCTTTGTGAGATCGATCCGGGCGGAAGCGGGCAAGTGAGCGCGGTATGGAACTGAATGTCGTACTGCATGAACCGGAGATCGCGTCCAACACGGGAAATATAGGGCGCACCTGCGCCGCGGCGGGCGCAAGGCTCCACCTGATCGAGCCGCTGGGCTTCCATCTGACAGCGAGGGAGCTTAAGCGCGCGGGCATGGATTACTGGAGCAGCCTGGATGTGACGCGCTATGCGGACTATGATGATTTCCTGGCGCGCAACCCCGGCGCGGATCTGATCTTTCTGACTACGAAAGCGCGCAGGGACTATACGCAGATCAGGTATACGCCGGGATGTTTCCTGGTCTTCGGAAAGGAGAGCGCCGGCATACCGGAGGAGATTCTCGTCAAAGCGCCGGAGCGGTGCGTGCGGATCCCCATGGCGGAAGGCGCGCGCTCCCTGAACCTGAGCAACGCGGCGGCCATCGTGGTCTACGAGGCACTCCGCCAGAACAGTTTTGAGGGACTAAAGCTGCAGGGGGACCTGCACCGTCTGTCCTGGGATTGAATAGGATGAGATTACCGGAAGAGTTTACAAAAGAGATGCAGCGTATTCTTGGCGAAGAGTACGCTGCTTTTTCAAACAGCTTTGAGCAGCCGCGGAGACATGGTCTGCGCGTCAATACCGGCAAGATATCTCCCGGGGAGCTTTTGGAGGCGCTGCCGTTCCAACTGGAGCCCGTTCCCTGGGCGGAGGGCGGATTCTTTTATGACGGGGCGGACCAGCCGGCCCGGCATCCTTATTATTACGCCGGACTATATTACCTGCAGGAACCGAGCGCGATGACGCCCGCCGCCGTCCTTCCCGTGGAGAAGGGCGACAGGGTGCTTGATCTGTGCGCCGCGCCCGGGGGAAAAGCGACGGCGCTGGCAGCCGCCCTTGGAGGGACCGGTCTGCTGATGGCAAATGACATCAGCGCGTCCAGATGCCGCGCGCTCCTCAAGAACCTGGAGCTGTTCGGCACTTCGAACATGATCGTAACGAACGCGGTGCCGGCAAGGCTGGCGGAGCAGCTCCCCGGCTGGTTTGACAAGGTGCTGCTCGACGCGCCCTGCTCGGGCGAGGGGATGTTCCGCAAGGACGAGGGCGCCGTCCGCGCCTGGGATCCCGGAAAGCCCGCCGCCTGCGCCGCGGTGCAGAAGGACCTGGTCCTGCAGGCCGCGGATATGCTGCGGCCCGGGGGCCGCATGGTCTATTCCACCTGCACCTTCTCCCCGGAGGAGAACGAGGAGGTCATCCGCTATCTCCTGCGTGAGAGACCGCAGATGGAGCTTTTGCCCATTGAAAAGAAAAACGGCTTCGCTCCCGGACTCGGAGAGGATATGGAAGCCTGCGCAAGACTCTGGCCGCACAGGGTCGCCGGAGAGGGGCATTTTATCGCGCTCCTCGGGAAGCGGGCCGGCGGGCCGGCCGGCACCTGCAGTGTGCCGGAAAGCACAGGGATGGCGTACACAAAGAGAAAAGGAAAGAAACAGCAGTACACGGGACGCGCGGCAAAGGCGCAGGAAACGGGGGCGGCGGCCGCCTTTCTCTCCCGCGCGGCGCTTCCGGAGACCGCGGGCAGTCTGCGGATGGAGACGGCAGGAACGCAGGTGTTCGCAAGATGCGCCGGCGCGCCGGCGCTTTCCGGGATTCCGGTCCTTCGCAGCGGGCTGCTGCTCGGCGAGAATAAAAAAGACCGGTTCGAACCCTCGCAGGCACTGGCGATGGCCCTCCCGCGCGGCGCCTGGCCGGACCGCGCAGAGCTTTCCGCGCAGGATGAGCGGATCGGAAGGTATCTTCGGGGAGAGACCCTGGAGATCGGACCCGGGGATCTGACCGGCAGCGCGGAAGGCTGGCAGCTTGTCTGCGTGGACGGACACGCCCTCGGATGGGGGCGCCTCGTCAGAGGACTGCTGAAGAATAAGTATCTTCCTGGCTGGCGTCTGCAGAGCTGAAAAGATGAGATTTAAGGCTTGACGGGCGCCGGTTTTCAAGTGTATAATAGCAGAGCGTGTTGAGGGAGGGTTCCCTTGACCGGCATCTATCCGGGGTCTTAGCTCAGCTGGGAGAGCACCTGCCTTACAAGCAGGGGGTCACAGGTTCGAGCCCTGTAGGCCCCAGGGTTTTTTAATTCATATGGCGGAGTAGCTCAGCTGGCTAGAGCACACGGTTCATACCCGTGGTGTCGAGAGTTCGAGTCTCCCCTCCGCTACTGGCGAAAGGGCCCGGAGGACTTTGAAAGGTCCGCCGGGTTTTTGCTTCAGGTGCCAAGGAGGCGTGATCATGGCTGAAAAGACCATTATCCTGAGAGATCAGGATGCTGTGACAGCTTTTGTGAAAGCGGCTTCAGAATGTCCGTATGACGTAGACGTTTCCTATGACCGCGTCATCGTTGACGCAAAATCGATTCTGGGCGTGATGAGCCTTGACAGGAGACGTCCCCTCCATGTGAATTATAAAGAGGATGATGAAGCATTCAGGCGTGTGCTTGAGAAATATGAGGTCTGAGAACATCGGTTTTTTCGGGGAGAGCCGCAGGGCTCTCCCTGTTTTCTTATTTCCGGGAGGCCATTGATCTGTATGGAAGATACTGCCCGCATTTCGGTCCGCGATCTGGTAGAGTTTATCCTGCGGTCCGGGGATATTGACAATCGAAGGGGAGGCCTGTCCGATCCCGACGCCATGCAGATGGGAAGCAGGATCCACAGGAAGCTCCAGAAGTCCATGGGGCCCGCGTACAGGGCCGAGGTCTCCCTCTCGGAGACGGTGCCCTTCGACGGCGTTGACGTCACCGTGGAGGGCCGCGCGGACGGGATCTATGAGGAGGGCTCTCTCACGGTGATCGATGAGATCAAGGGGATCCTCCGGGGGCTGGAGCATGTGGAGGAGCCGGTGCCGGTCCATCTTGCCCAGGCAAAGTGCTATGCGGCGATCTATGCCGAGGCTCATTCGCTGGAGCGCATCGGTGTGCGGATGACCTACTGCAGCCTGGAGACCGAGGAGGTGCGCCGGTTCAGGGAGGACTATGACAGGGAGGAGCTGCGCGCCTGGTTTCTGGACGTCGTGGCAAGGTATCAGAAATGGGCGCAGCAGCAGGCTGACTGGGAGCGGGAGCGGAATGACAGCATCCGCGGCGTAGAGTTCCCCTTCCCCTACAGGCCGGGGCAGAGAGATCTGGCGGCAGGCGTCTACCAGACGATCCGCCGCGGAAAGAAGATCTTCATCCAGGCTCCGACCGGCGCCGGGAAGACGCTCTCCGTCGTATTCCCCTCGGTGAAGGCCATGGGGGAAGGGCTGGCCGAAAAGATCTTCTACCTGACCTCCAAGACGGTCACGCGGACCGTCGCGCAGGAGGCCTTCGGTATCCTCGGGGAGCAGGGACTGCGCTGCAGGGTCGTTACCCTGACCGCAAAGGAAAAGATGTGCCTGTGCGAAACTCCGGTGTGCGAGCCGGAGAGCTGCCCCTATGCAAAAGGCCATTTTGACAGGATCAACGACGCGGTCTTTGACCTGATCCGCGAAGAGGACGTGTTTGACCGCGAGACCCTGCAGGACTGGGCAAAGAAGCGGATGGTCTGCCCCTTTGAGCTCTCGCTCGACGTTTCGACCTGGGCGGACGCGGTGATCTGCGATTATAATTACGCCTTCGATCCGCGGGCCAGGCTGCGGAGATTTTTCGGGGAAGGCTCCCGCGGCGGCTGGATCTATCTTGTGGATGAGGCGCACAATCTGGTAGACCGCGGACGCGAGATGTTCAGCGCCGACCTGATCAAGGAGGAGTTCCTCGCGCTCAGGCGCAGCCTGAAGGGACGTGACGCGGCGCTCGCCCGCTCCCTGGAGAAGTGCAGCAGGGCCATGCTTCCGATGAAGCGGGAGTGCGGGGAGCGCAGGGTGCTCTCCGGCCCCGGCGCGCTGCCGGTCCTGCTGACCGGGCTCTGCGGCCGGATGGAGGATCTTCTGGAGGAGCGGCCCGGAAGGGAGATCGAGGAGGAGGTCCTTGCGCTCTACTTCCGCGTGCGCGCCTTTCTGGACGTGTCCGAACAGCTGGATGACTGCTATGTGACCTGGGGCGGGCTTCTGGAGGACGGACGCTTTATGCTGCGCCTGTACTGCGTGGATCCGTCCGCGAAGCTGCAGGAGCGCTTTGACCAGGGGACGGCAGCCGTCCTCTTCTCCGCGACGCTCCTTCCCGTGGACTATTACAGGAAGCTGCTGAGCCGGGATCCGGAGGACTATGCGGTCTACGCGCGCTCATCCTTCGATCCCGCCCGCAGGAAGGTCCTGATCGGCGGGGACGTCAGCACCAGGTATACCCTGCGCGGCCCGGAGCAGTACCGCCGGATCGCGGAGTGGATCCTGCTCACCGCCTCTGCGCGGAAGGGCAATTACATGGCCTTTTTCCCGTCCTACCGGATGCTGGAGGACGTGGCCGATATTTTTGCCTCCATCTGCCCGAAGGAGATCACGATGCTCTGCCAGAGGAGCGGCATGAGCGAGCCGGAGAGAGAGGCTTTTCTTGAGGCCTTTGAGGAGGATCCGGAGGGGACGCTCGTGGGCTTCTGCGTGATGGGCAGCAGCTTCGGAGAGGGCATCGACCTCAGACGGGACCGGCTCATAGGCGCCGTCATCGTCGGCTGCGGGATCCCGCAGGTGTGCGCGGAGCGGGAGATCCTGAAGGAATACTTTGACGCGCGCGGGATGGACGGCTTCCGGTACGCTTATCTCTGCCCGGGCATGAACAAAGTGCAGCAGGCAGCGGGGAGAGTGATCCGCACGGAGGAGGACGCCGGCGTGATCGTCCTGCTGGACGGAAGATTTGCCCGGAGGGAGTACCGCAGTATGTTCCCGCGGGAATGGCAGGACGCCGCGGTCATTGACGCGGACGCGGCAGGCCCCCGGCTGGAGGATTTCTGGAGCGGTCTTCCCGGCTAGAAAGAAAAACTGTTCAAACCGGGCGGTTTATGGTATGCTGAACTGGTAGCAGGCCCTGAAGGCGGCCTGCAGCAGAAACTGGAGGGTGATGAAGCCTTGGGATCTTCAGATTTTGATAAAACGCCCTACAGGGACCACTTCCTTGGTAAAAAAGAGAAAAAAGAGCATGCGCTGAGGACAACGCTGGTGATTCTTTTTCTGATCGCCCTTGCCGCAGCCGGTTTTTTCGTGTTCTGGTACTATAACAGCAAGGGATCCCCCTTTCCCCCGCGGGAAGGCGGCAGCGTGCAGGAAAGCGAACTGAAGCTGATCGAAGCGCAGGAGAGCGAGCTGGCGGCCCTTCTGGCACAGGTGCCGGAGGAGGAGACCGACACGGAGGAGGAAGAGACCGGGGAGGATCCCGCGGAGACATCCGCCGGGGCAGCCCGGGAAAACGCCAAAGGAGGACCGGATCCCGCGGAGCTTGAACGGATCATGGACACGGAGAGCACGGCCTCGCGCTATGGCATCTACGTCTGTGATCTGGCGGAGAGGGAAGAATACGAAGCGGGCGAAAGCGGCGAAGGAATGTATGCCTCCGCGCTCATCTCGGTGCCTGTCCTCTATGCCGCCGCGGTAAGGCTGGACGCGGGGACGATCACCCTGAACGACCAGATCATCTACAGGGACACCGCGGGAGGCCGCGGGAGCGGAACGGCCCGCGCGGGAAGAGCCTATCCGCTGTCCTTCTATCTTTCGACGATGATGCAGTACAGCGACAACAACTGCATCAACTGCCTGCTCGATTACCTGGGCATGGATGTGATCAATTCGATCTGCCGCTCCGCGGGCTATGAGAGCGTGGAGCTGCAGCGGGGGATCGGCACGGGAGAGGAAGGCCTGGAGAATTATGTGAGCCCCCGGGACCTGGGAGGCATGCTCCGCGAGCTTTACGGCGGAAAGTTCATGACCATCGGGACGGATTTTATCGCGAGATATTTCAGGATCGACGAAGGGGACAGCTACAGGACCCTGGTCGGCCTGGGCGGTTATCTGCCGGATGACGCCCTCTTCCTCAACCACAACGGGAGAGGGGATACGCGCTACAACGAGATCGCACTGATCGGGACAGACGAGTGCCGCTATATCGTATGCATCATGTGCAGCGGCGATTTCGGCTTTTCCTATGAGGAAGCCGTCAGCGATGTTTCCCGGTACATATATGAGAGTCTTCAGGAGAGAGGAGATAATGAATGAGCAGTGTAAGAAGGGTCTATGTTGAGAAAAAGGATGCTTTTGCCGGTTCCGCAAAGGATCTGGCAGCGGAACTGAGAAGCTATCTCGGACTGAAGGATCTTAAAAAGGTCCGGATCCTGATGCGCTATGACGTCGAGAACATTTCGGACGAGACGTACGCGGCAGCCTGCAGGACCGTCTTTTCAGAGCCTCCGGTGGACGTCCTTTACGAGGAGGATTTCCCCCGGGGAGTAGGCGACCGCATCTTTTCGGTCGAATATCTTCCCGGGCAGTTCGACCAGAGGGCCGATTCCGCCGAGCAGTGCATCCGTCTCCTGAACGAAGACGAGGAGCCGATCATCCGCTCCGCCACGACCTATGTCCTGGAGGGCAGCGTGACGGATGAGGAATTCTCCGCGGTGAAGAGCTACTGCATCAACCCGGTGGACTCCCGCGAGACCGGACTGGAGAAGCCCGCGACGCTCGCGCAGCGCTTTGAAGAGCCCCAGGACGTTGCCGTCTTTGAAGGCTTCACATCCATGGAAGAGGCGGATCTTAAAAAGCTGTACGATTCCCTCGGACTGGCCATGACCTTCCGCGATTTTCAGCATATCCGCACCTACTTCGCCGGCGAAGAGCACAGAGACCCGACAGTGACGGAGATCCGCGTCCTGGATACCTACTGGTCGGATCACTGCAGACATACGACGTTCCTTACGGAGCTTAAGGATATCACCTTTGACGAGGGGTACTGCCGCGAAGCGATCGAGGGCACATTTAAGAGGTACCTCGCCGACCGCGAAGCAATCTACAAAGGAAGGGACGACAAGTTCGTCTGCCTGATGGATCTCGCGCTGATGGGAGCGAAGGTGCTCCGCAGAGACGGGAAGCTGACGGACCAGGAGGATACGGACGAGATCAACGCCTGCAGTATCGTGGTTCCCGTGGACGTGGACGGAGAGACCCAGGAATGGCTGATCAATTTCAAAAATGAGACGCACAATCACCCGACGGAGATCGAGCCCTTCGGCGGCGCGGCGACCTGCCTGGGCGGCGCCATCCGCGACCCGCTCTCCGGAAGGACTTATGTATATCAGGCGATGCGCGTGACAGGCGCGGCGGACCCGCGCGTGCCCGTGCAGGATACCATGCAGGGCAAGCTCCCGCAGAAGAAGCTCGTGCGGGAGGCGGCCCACGGATACAGCTCCTACGGCAACCAGATCGGACTGGCAACGGGATACGTCAAGGAAGTCTATCATCCGAATTACGCCGCAAAGCGCATGGAGATCGGCGCAGTCATGGGTGCAGCGCCGCGCGCGGACGTCATGAGAGAGACCTCTGAGCCCGGCAACGTGATCATCCTCCTCGGAGGAAGGACCGGACGCGATGGGATCGGCGGCGCGACGGGATCCTCCAAGGTGCATACGACGGAGTCGATCGAGGTGTGCGGCGCCGAGGTCCAGAAGGGCAACGCGCCGACCGAGCGCAAGCTGCAGAGGATGTTCCGCCGTCCCGAGGTGAGCCGTCTGATCCGCAAGTGCAACGATTTCGGCGCCGGCGGCGTTTCGGTGGCCATCGGCGAGCTGGCCGACGGCCTTAAGATCGACCTCGACAAGGTGCCGAAGAAATACGCCGGCCTGGACGGCACGGAGATCGCGATCTCCGAATCCCAGGAGAGGATGGCGGTCGTGATCGACGCCGCCGATACGGATGAATTTATGGGCTATGCGGCCGAGGAGAACCTGGAGGCGACAAAGGTCGCCGTCGTTACTAAGGAGCCCCGGCTGGTGATGAGCTGGAGAGGGAAGGAGATCGTCAATCTCTCGAGAGCCTTCCTGGATACCAACGGTGCCCATCAGGAAGCGGACGTGGAAGTGGAGATGCCGGATCTGGCAGCGACATGGTTTGGCAAAAAGCCCGTCACCGATGTCCGCGCCGCCTGGCTGGACACGCTGGCGGACCTGAACTGCTGCTCGCAGCGCGGCCTTGTTGAGATGTTCGACAGCTCCATCGGTGCCGCTTCGGTGCTGATGCCCTACGGCGGCCTCTACCAGCAGACAGAGACGCAGGTGATGGTCGCGAAGGTCCCGGTGCGCGGCGGGCAGACGGAGACTGTTACGATGATGAGCTACGGGTTCGACCCGTATCTTTCCAGCTGGAGCCCCTATCACGGCGCCGTGTACGCGGTGGTCGAGTCGGTCGCCAGGATCGTGGCCGGGGGCGGCGATTACAGTAAGATCCACTTCACCTTCCAGGAATATTTCCGCCGGATGAGCAGCGACCCGAAGAGATGGAGCCAGCCGGTGGCAGCGCTTCTGGGCGCCTACGATGCCCAGCTGGGCTTCGGACTCGCCTCGATCGGCGGCAAGGACAGCATGTCGGGATCCTTTAATGACATCGACGTGCCTCCCACGCTGGTCTCCTTTGCGGTCGACGTCGCAAAGAGCGGCGAGATCCTTTCGCCGGAGCTGAAGCAGCCGGGAAGCCTCCTGGTGCTCTTCAGGATCGGGAAGGATGAAAATGATCTTCCGGATTACGAACAGATCAAAGAACTCTACGGCCTCTTCCATGAGGACGTAAAAGCCGGCAGGATCCTGTCGGCATGGGCCCTTGACGGAAAGGGCATGGCTGCCGCGGCATCGAAGATGGCGTTCGGCAACCGGCTGGGCGTCTCATTCGATGAGAGCCTTTCGCCGGAGGAGCTCTTCGAGGAAGGACTCGGCTGCATTCTTGCCGAGGTATCCCCGGAGGCGGAGGCGGCCCTGGCGGCGCCGCACACCGTTGTCGGCCGCGTGACAAAGGAAGAGGAGCTGAAATGCAGAGGCTGCGTGCTTCCGCTTGACGAGGCCTTTGCCGCGTGGACAGGAACGCTTGAGAAGGTGTTCCGCACAAAGTCCGGGGCGGAGATCTCCGGGCAGGAACAGAAGGCGGCAGCGGAAGCATCGGAAGTCTTTACCGCGGAAAACATCTATTTATGTAAGCATAAGGTGGCCGTTCCGAGGGTGTTCATCCCGGTCTTCCCGGGCACAAACTGCGAGTATGACAGTGCGAGGGCCTTTGAGCGCGCAGGCGCCGAGACGGATGTAAGAGTGTTCCGCAACCGGGACGCGCAGGACATCCGCGAGTCGGTGGAAATGTTCGAGCAGGCGATCAGCCAGGCGCAGATCATCATGTTCCCCGGCGGCTTCTCGGGCGGCGATGAGCCGGACGGCTCCGCAAAGTTCTTCGCGACGGCCTTCCGGAACGAAAGACTCCGCAATGCGGTGGAAAAACTCCTCTGGGAGCGCGACGGTCTGGCGCTCGGTATCTGCAACGGCTTCCAGGCCCTGATCAAGCTGGGGCTCGTGCCGAACGGAAGGATCACCGGCCAGGATGAGAATTCCCCGACGCTGACCTTCAATACGGTCGGGCGGCACATATCCCGCATGGTCTATACGAAGGTCGTCAGCAACCTTTCCCCGTGGCTGGCACAGGCACAGCCCGGCGGCGTCTATGTCAATCCCGCCTCGCACGGCGAGGGCAGGTTCGTAGCGGATCCCGCCTGGCTTTCGCAGCTTAAGAAGCAGGGACAGATCGCTACCATGTACGTTTCACCGGACGGCACGGCGGACGGTACCGAAGAGTGGAATGTAAACGGTTCATACCTCGCTGTGGAGGGTATCACCAGTCCTGACGGAAGAGTATTTGGCAAAATGGCGCACGCGGAGCGCCGTGATATCGCGACGGCTGTCAATATCACGGGCGAACAGGATATGAGGATCTTTGAATCCGGAGTGGAATATTTTAAGTCATGACGAACGATGAAATCAAAGAGTTATTGCGGGAACTGAAAAAGACCTCTGATGAGGAAAATGTTGTGCGCAGCAAAAAGGTAAGGATCACCTTCGACCCGGAGGAGAGCGAGCCCAGGCGGCAGGAAGGCAGCGGGGTGAGCGACCGGGGCCGGGAAGAACTCCCGGAGGAGGACGCTGCGCCCGTGGAGCGTGCCCGCCGCGGGGAGGGAAACGGCATCCTTGAAAGGATCGCCGCGTTCTTCGCGGGGCTCGTGGAAAAGATAAGGCCTCAGAAGAAAGAGACGTCCCGCCGCAAAAGATCCGCGGCAGTGTCGGACGTGATCTACGAGGATGATGTCGACTTCCTGGACAAGCTCGACGAGGAGACCGCTTCCGATGACCTGATCCGCCGCGTAAAGAGGACCCGTTCGAGATCTTCCGCCGCGGAAGCGTTCGCGGAGGCCGAGGAGCCGGCGGCGAAGGCACTTCCGGAGGTGGAAGAGGCAGCGGCGCAGGCACTTCCGGAGGTGGAAGAGGCAGCGGCGCAGGAAATTCCGGAGGAGGAAGAGGCGGCAGCGCAGGTACTTCCGGAGGAGGAAGAGACCGCCGACGCGGAAGAGTCTTCCTGGGAGGCTGACGCCGACGAAGTCCTGGAGGAGGACAGCGCAAAATCCTCTGCGGCCGCCAGACTGCGCAGTATGTTCCGCGGCGCCGGAAGAGGCAGAAAGAAAGAAGGCGCGGAGGAAGCCTTCGCGGATGCTGTTCCAGAAGCGGAGAGCGCTCCCGCAGATAACGCTGAAGAGGAGACCATCGCTAAGGAGACTCCCGTCGAAGAGCCCGCACAGACCGCGGAGGAGATCCCGGAAGAAGAGATCCGTGAGGAGACCGGGGCCGCCGCAGACGGCTTTTCGGATCCTGCTTCTGAGGAGATGGCCGGACGGGATGCGGAGACGGCGGAAGAGACCGCTGCATCGCCGAAGGCAGAGGAAAAGCGCGCGCGCAGAATCTCTTTGCCGGGAGGGATCAGCAAAAGAGAACTCATCCTGATCGGCAGCGGGCTTGTGATCCTTGTGCTTGCCGTGATCCTCGGCATGCATATCCTGAGCGGGAGCGGCCGCAGCAGTGAGGGCGTTACGGCAGATGAAGGTCTGTCCGTGGCGATCCTGAGCCAGCCGCAGGAATGGTGCTCTGAGGGCCCGGTAGAGCTCTCGGTCAAGGCATCCGGAAAGATCCAGTCGATCAATGTGAACGGGACGGACATTCCTCCGCAGGGCGGAAAGAAGGCCAAGCTGGAGGTCACAGTGAACGATCCGGACCTCTCCATCATGGTCGTTACCGATAAAGAAGTGCTGAGCGCACAGACCAAGATCCCCATGATCGATGCGACGGCGCCGACGGTCACCATCAGCGTGTCCGAGGGGCAGGCGGTCCTGAATGCCGCGGACAACGGCTCCGGGGTCGCGCACGTATATGTGGGTACCGTAGAGGGAATATCCGATGTCCCTGTCTATGAGGAATACACGGGGCCGTTCCCCATCGAGAACGGTAAGATCTATTATTACTACGCTGAAGATAACGCCGGGAACCGTTCGGTTCCCGGCGTCTCATCGATGGAAGCGGTTGAGAGCCTGGCGCTGAGTGACACCGGGCTTTCCTTATTTCCGGGAGAAAGCGCAAAGCTTCAGCTGAGAACGGTGCCGGAAGCAGGGTATGTAAACGATGTCGTATGGAGCAATTCCAATGAGGACGCAGTGCGGTTCGACCCGGACGGCACGGTGACGGCAGTCGGGAGAGGAACGGCCGTTCTGACAGCTTCCGCGGAGGGACTCGACCCCGTATCCTGCACCGTGACCGTGGCAGACGAGGTGCCTGTGACGATCTCGGCGGTGGGCGACTGCACGCTCGGAACGGACATTTACTTAAGCGCCCAGGGAAGTTTTAATTCCTATTTTGACTCCCTCGGAAGCAGCTATTTCTTTCAGAACGTAGCGGATATCTTCAAGGCGGACGATCTGACCTTCGCAAACTTCGAGGGGACCCTGACCGACAGGGATACGCGGGCGGACAAGCAGTACGCTTTCAAGGGAGACGCGTCCTATGCGCAGGTCCTGAAGGACGGAGGCGTTGAGGCGGTCACGCTGGCGAACAACCACAGCAGGGACTACGGGGATGAGAGCCTGACGGACACGGAGACGGCGCTCGATGCGTATGGCATCGCCTGGTGCTGCGGCCCCGATACCGCGGTCGTGAACGCGAACGGGATCCGCGTGGGCCTGGTCGGGATCTATCTGCTCGATTCGAACGGAAAGGAAAAAGAGGAGCAGCTGCGGAAGGCGATCGAGGATGTAAAAGCGCAGGGCGCAAAGCTGATCGTCGTCGCGTTCCACTGGAGCAATGAGCTCCAGCAGGAGCCGGATGCGGTGCAGCTCTCCTTCGGCCATCTTGCCGTCGACCTCGGCGCGGATCTCGTGGTGGGGCATCACCCGCACATCCTGCAGGGCATCGAGACCTACAACGGCAAAACGATCGCTTACAGCCTTGCGAATTTCTGCTTCGGCGGGAACAACAATCCGAGCGACAAGGACACGATCATTTTCCAGCAGACCTTCATGGTCACGGAAGACGGCGCCGAGCCGGGGCCTGTCAACATCATTCCCTGCAGCATCAGCTCGGATCCCTACAGCAACAATTACCAGCCCACCCCGGCGGAGGGGAGCGAGGCGGCGCGGATCCTGCAGAAGCTGAGCGACCGCAGCGCCATGTTCGCGGAGACGGTCACACAGTAAGAAACCCAAATAATACCAGATAGTATAAAATAGGATAAAGTAGCTGCGGAAATGGCCTCCGGCAGGATTGAACAGCGGCAGATCAAGTGGTACGATTGAGGCATAAGGGGGGACAAATTAAGGGGGAGTTCTTTTCATTTCTCACATCATCTGCCACTGCTTCTTTTCCCGACAATTCTGCTATGGAGGTCTGTGCCATGCGTTCCGATGATCAGGCAATACCGCATGTCTGTTATTATTTATTCACCTTTAAGCGGTACCGGTTCTCTGAAGAGATCGATAAGAAGCGTTTCCTGGATTTTGTCCTCCCGCGCATCAGTGCGCCGGACAGGGCGCTAATTTCGTTTCTTCTTCTGGATGATGAGCTTCATCTGGAGATCGTTCACATGTCGGGCAAAAGCGGCAGCGAGGAGGCTGCGCTGGTCCGGACGGTCGTGCAGCTCGGGTGCAGGCATGTGTTCACGGATGAACGCGCGGACGCGGCGATGACCGCCATGCGGCAGGACATGCTCGTCGGCGGGTGCCAGATTCTCGGGACGAGCCGTTACATACACAGACTTCCGATCCGCCGCGGCTATGCCTACGACTTCAGGGGCTACTGGTGGAGCAGCATGCTGTCCTACCTCGGCATCTACAACTGGGACGGTCTGGACATAAAAACGACAGCCTCGATTTGCTGTCCCAATGACATGCAGGAAGGGATCCGCCGCTTCCTTGCCGTGCACGGGCTTACGGAAAAAGAAGCCAGAAAACAAAGCCGGAAAACAAAGCAGGATCTTTCCTAAGAGTTTCTGAAGGTTTGCCTCCGTCAAAGACATGCACGGGCTGTGCATGGTAAAATAAAGAGGCAAAAGGAGGAACTCATTATGAAGAAAAGAATACTTCTCCCGGCCGCAGCAGCCATGCTGATCTTCGCGCTTTCAGCCTGCGGGACGGACGGGAAGCAGAGCAGCGATACAGGAACTGCGCAGAGCGGCGGACAGCCGGCGGTGCAGACGATACAGGGACAGACACAGGCCGCCGCGGAAGAAGAGGAGGGCGCAGCGCCCGAGGAAGAGCCGGACGAGCCTGTCGATATCTGGGAAGAAGAAAACTATGAGGACGACGACCCCGACGGAACAGGCGGACAGGACGAGGGCGACGCGGCCGATGAAGACGGCACCGGGAGCGTGATCGAAGATCCGGAAGAAGAGATGCCGCAGGCAGAGGGCGGATGGCACGGAGCCTATCTGTGTGAAAACAACGGGGAGTCGCTGCTGGTGAATCTCTCCGACGACGGCGCCCAGGTACAGTTCACCTTCGAGAATGCCGGCATTGCCGGAACGGCGGATCTGAACGGGAACACCGCGGTCTATCACGGCGACGACCAGGCGGACGTAGTGTTCAGCCTGTCGGGCGAGACGATCACCGTCTCCGTGCAGAGCCAGGAGGACTACGGGGAGATCAATTCCGTCGTTAACGGTACCTATGGGTTCGCCAATCCATAACTGCCATTCACAGCCGATTATAAAACGTGCCGGCATGACCTTTTCCGTCGTGCCGGCACGTTAGAAACAGGGAAAAGAAGCGCTTGCATTTTCCGGAACGCTGTGTTATTATATTCAAGCTGAATGCCGATGCGTGGCTCAGTTTGGTAGAGCGCTGCGTTCGGGACGCAGAGGTCGCAGGTTCAAATCCTGTCGCATCGAGTAATCAAAAAACACTGTAAACTCAAAGGTTTACAGTGTTTTTTCTTGCTTTAATATGCTAAAGATTGGAGTTGGATTTTATCGAAAAGCTAACAAAAAGCTAATAATTCCCCTGTTAGTCGAAAACAGGTAAAAACATGTATTCTAATATTGTCTGATAACTCACAAAATTGTATCAAATATGTTGACAATTTCAAAATGATATGTTAAAGTAAATCAAAAAACGAAAACATCCAAAATATTAAAAACCGATAAAACAGCAAAACTCAGAACCGACAAGACTCGCTGTTTTGTCGGTTTTTTTATTTGTCCGGAAAGGAGGAATTTGGGTGATACTAAATTATTAGTGAGGTGATACACAATGTCAGATAAGAAAAAAGATGCATTAGAACTTCTGACAGAAGCAGGAAATTATTGGATAGTGAATTACGATATAGTTCAGTATTTCCAGAGTTATGAAGAAGCAATTATTCTTGGATTTCTTTGCTCTATGCAACGATATTGGACAAAACATAATCAGTTAAAGTCTGGAAAATGGTTTTTCTGTACTCGTGAATATATGCGGAAGTATACGCTGATTGAACCCAGAAAACAAAGAAAAGCTGCTTCATGCTTTCTTCCGATATATT
>CAJOLD010000019.1 GCA_905235435.1 uncultured Lachnospiraceae bacterium | reverse complement strand
AATGATGATGAAGAAAATAAAAAAGATAAGTTAAAAACAAGTGAAAATGAAAATAATAAAAATAAAGATTCTTCCTCAAATGAAGAAGAGAAAGCGCCATGGTGCCGAGAGCGCCGTAGCGGGTGTGGGAATCGGAGCCGAGGATCATATTTCCGCCGCACGCGAGCATCTCACGCGCGAACTGATGGATGACGGCCTGATGAGGCGGAACATAGATGCCGCCGTAGCGCTTCGCGCAGCTCAGACCAAACATGTGGTCATCTTCATTGATCGTGCCGCCCACCGCGCAGAGAGAGTTATGGCAGTTGGTCAGCACATAGGGAACGGGGAAGCGCTCCAGTCCGGAAGCGCGCGCCGTCTGGATGATGCCGACAAAAGTGATGTCATGGGACGTCAGCTTGTCGAATTTGATCCGCAGCTTCTTCTCATCCCCGGAAACATTGTGCGCCTGCAGCACGGACCAGGCGATCGTCTCCTTCGCCCCCTCCGCGGGATCCGTCACGGCAGCTCCCTGCGCCTGCAGGGCTCCTTCCGCCTCCGGACCGTCCGGAATGATCGTGTCTCCGTTCAGGAGCCAGACACCGCCATCGTACAGTTTGATCATAGTCTTCCTCTCTTTCCTCTGTTCATGATAAGACCCCCGCGCTGCCTGCGCGAGGGCCCGTTGTCTCTTGCTGTTCCGGCATCAGCCGGTCTTCAGGATAAATTTCTGCGCCTGCTTTTCACTGCTGACGATCTCGATCTCAGCGCCGAGGCTTCTCAGCTTCTCGTCAAACGTCTCATAGCCGCGCTGTATAAACTTAATATCATCGATGGTCGTAATGCCCTCGGCGGCGAGTCCCGCGATCACGAGCGCGGCGCCCGCGCGAAGATCCAGGGCCTGCACACGGGCTCCGGTCAGTTTTTCAACGCCGGTGATGATGGCCGTGTTGCCTTCGACCTTTGCGATGCCGCCCATGCGGGCGAGCTCATCCAGATATTTCAGGCGGTTTTCGAAGATGCTCTCGGTGACAATGCTTGTTCCCTGCGCAAGGGAGAGGGCAACACCGATCTGCGGCTGCATGTCCGTCGGATAGCCGGGATACGGAAGCGTCTTGACGTTCGTCCCGCTCAGTCTCCTGGCAGCGACCACGCGCACCGCGCTGTCAAACTCCTCCACCTCGCAGCCGATCTCCATCAGCTTGGAGGAAGTGGCCTCCAGATGCTTGGGGATCACGTTGCGGACCATGACATCACCGCGCGTCGCGGCGGCAGCGAACATGAACGTTCCGGCCTCGATCTGGTCCGGGATGATGGAGTACTCTGTCGCATGGAGCCTTTCCACGCCGCGGATACGGATGACATCCGTGCCGGCGCCCTTGATGTTGGCACCCATGCTGTTCAGGAAGTTCGCGACATCGACGACGTGCGGCTCACGCGCGCAGTTCTCGATGCTCGTATTTCCCTCAGCCATGCAGGCAGCCATCATGATATTGATGGTGGCGCCCACAGAAACGGTATCCAGGAAGATGTGAGCGCCGTGCAGGTGCTCCGCCTCCGCAAAAATGGAACCGTGCCTGAGCTCTACCTTCGCCCCCATCGCGCGAAAGCCCTTCAGATGAAGATCGATGGGCCTGCTGCCGATATTGCAGCCGCCGGGAAGCGGGACCTCCGCCCTCTTATACTTTCCGAGCAGTGCTCCGATCAGATAATAGGAAGCCCGGATCTGGCGGATATACTCATTCTCAACGCAAATGTCACTGATCTTGGAACCGTTGATCAGGACCGCGTGTCTGGTGATCCTTTCTACCTTCGCTCCGATCTCCTCGATCGCCGCGAGCAGAACATTGGTGTCTCTTACATCGGGCAGGTTCTCCACAAGTACGGTATCGTCCGTCATGATGGCCGCCGCGAGAATACCGAGCGCCGCGTTCTTCGCACCGCTGATATCGACCTCGCCGACCAGAGGATTGCCGCCTCTAATGATATACTGATCCATTGGTCACCTCTGCTTAATTGATTATTTACACTCCCACACCGGGACCGCGGCATTTCTCCCCCTGCGCCGCAGGTTCCGACCTTCAAAACCCATAAACATCCCTTTTTAACCGGATGCTAAACCATATTATAACACATAATTAATAAATGTAAATAAAAAGTCATAAAAAGGGGCTGACAGCTGTCAGCCCCTCTGATCTTCTTACCCTTACAGGACCCTGCGCGTCTGCTCAGTCTCAGTCTGCTACGTACGGCATGAGCGCCACGTGGCGGGCTCTCTTGATCGCCGTGGTAAGCTGCCTCTGATGCTTGCAGCAGGTTCCGGTGATCCTTCTCGGAAGGATCTTGCCGCGCTCGGATACGTACTTTTTAAGCTGTGCGGTATCCTTGTAATCGATCGCAGCGCTTTCCTTGCCGCAGAATACGCAGACTTTCTTTCTCCTGCGTCCTTCTCTTCTTCTCACAGGCGCGTCGCCTCTGTTCCTGTCGTATGCCATAATGGGTACCTCCATTCTTTAATTAAATGGCAGCTCCTCATCCAGTCCGTCCGGAATGTTCATAAATCCGTCGCCCGGATCTGCACCCGGTTCGGGGCCTGCAGCCGGCGCCGGGGCGGGACGATAGTCGGACGTGCCGGCACCAAAGCCGGAATCCGCTGCCGCTTGCTTGCTCTCTGCAAATTCCTGATCCTCTACGACCACCTCTGTGGTGTAGACCTTCTGGCCATCTCTGTTGGTATAGCTTCCGGTCTGGATGCGGCCGGTCACCAGGACCTTGGTTCCCTTGTGCAGATATTTCTCAGCGAAGTCCGCGCTTTTTCCAAAGGCTACGCAGCCGATGAAGTCCGCGGTCTGATCGCCGTTTGCGCCTCCGTCCCTCCTTGCGAACCTGCGGTCCACGGCGAGCGTGTAACGCGCGATCGCCATGCTGCTGTCCGAGCTGGAATAACGGATATCGGGGTCTCTGGTCAAACGTCCCATTAAGATGACTTTATTCATATTTTCTCCTCTTTCTATTTATGCATCCTGTCTAACGCACAAATATCTGATCACATTATCCATGATCCGGATTCTGCTTTCGATCTCTCCGGGAACAGTGGGATCAGCCTCGAAGTGGATAAAGGAATAATATCCTTCACTCATCTTCTGGATCTCGTAGGCGAGCTTTTTCTTTCCCCAGTCATCCACGTCGGTCACCGTGCCGCCGAAGCGGGTGATGAGCTCCTTGACGCTCTCGATGACTGCCGCCTTCTCCTCCTCTTCGAGTTTGGCGCTGACGACAACAGCCAGTTCATACTTGTTCATGCTTTGCGTTCCTCCTTATGGTCTTTGGCCCCTTCTGAAAGAAGGAGCAAGGAAATAATATATCACAGGAATATACTTTATCATACAGACTCAGCGATTGCAAGCCGAAAATAATGCTAAAATCCTGTAAAAAACAGAAACATTCCGGGTGAAAAGATGATATACTGCTTTCGTACCTGCAGACCTGCACTTATTCAAGGCACTTATTAAAGGAGGCATTCCCATGGTCCTGCTCGGGCAGATGATCACTCTCTTTATTTTCATGATCATAGGATATTGTATGCGGCGAGGCGGCGTCTTTGACGCGGTGACCGCCAGGGATATCTCCTGGCTGATCGTCAACATCGCAAACCCCTGCCTTCTTCTGTCCGGCGTGTTCTCTTCCGAACAGGGGCTGACGGGCGGATCCCTGCGCACGACCCTGCTGCTCTGCCTCTATGTCTATTCGATCCTGATCGTCTTCTCGCTGCTCATGCCCTTCCTGCTTGGCGTCCCGAAAGAGGAGCGCGGCACCTGGCGGATCATGACGGCTTTCTGCAACATCGGATTTATGGGCTTCCCGCTGCTGCGCGTCATGTTCGGGCCCGAAGCGCTCGTATATGCCGCACCGTTCACGATCTGCTTCTCTTTTCTGATCTACACCTACGGGATCGACTGCCTGAGCGGATCCGGCGCAGAAAAGCCGAGCCCGAAGGCCCGGCTCCTTCATCTTGTAAATGTGGGGACGATCGCCGCCATTCTCGCGATGATCTTCTCTTTCCGGAAGCCGCCGCTTCCTTCCTTCGCGATCTCGGCCTTCGATTACCTGGGCGCGCTGCCCACAGCGCTGAGCATGATCGTGATCGGCGCCTCCCTGGCGGAGAACCCGCTGAAAAGCCTCTTTACGGACGTCCGGCTCCTGGCCTTCGCAGCCGTCAAGCTGCTCGTCATCCCCATCCCCGCTCTGCTCATCCTGAAGCACTTCGCCAAGGATCCCTTCTATCTGGGGCTCACCATGATCATGCTGGCCACTCCGACCGCCGCGCTGGTCGCCATGATGGCGCAGCAGTACGATCCCGAAAACACGCTCCCCTCCAGGGGCGTCGCTGTAACGACCCTGTTCTCGGTGGTGACCATCCCGCTCGTATCCGCGATCATCGGGCTCTGATCCGGGGCGTTTCCGCCCTGTTCTTTATACCCTGATGGCGCCGAGGACCTCCCCGATCTTTCCGGGGATCAGCAGGGACGCGAACTCGTCCCGCGGCGTCGGCGACTTGTTGATCAGGACCAGGCGGTCGCCCCGGAAATAGTCGATCAGCCCGGCTGCCGGATATACGGCCAGCGAAGTCCCGCCGATGATCAGCATGTCGGCCTGGTAAATGTTTGTCAGCGCCTCATGCATGATCTGATCGTCAAGCCCCTCCTCGTAGAGGACGACGTCGGGCTTGATCAGGCCGCCGCACGCATCGCAGTGAGGCGTGCCGCCCGCATTTTTCACATACTCGGCGTCAAAGAACTTTCCGCACTTCATGCAGTAATTGCGCAGGACGCTGCCGTGCAGCTCCAGCACTTTTTTGCTTCCCGCCTTCTGGTGGAGGCCGTCGATATTCTGTGTGACGACCGCCGTCAGCTTGCCTTTTTCCTCCATCTCCGCCAGCTTGCGGTGCGCAGCGTTCGGCTCCGCGTCCAGACAGAGCATCTTATCCTGATAAAACCGGTAGAACTCGTCCGGATGCTTCATAAAGAAGGAATGGCTGAGGATGGTCTCGGGCCTGTACTCATACTTCATGTGGTAAAGCCCGTCCACACTCCTGAAATCCGGGATCCCGCTCTCTGTCGAAACGCCGGCGCCTCCGAAAAATACGATCCTGCTGCTCTTATCCGTCATCTCCTGCAGCTGCTCAATTTTCTCACGAAGTTCATTATCCATGGCTCTCCTCCGCTTACAGCTCTGAGATTGCTTTTATATCGCGCAGTAGACCTGCGCGAGTACGCCCTGCACGATCAGGCGGGTGGATTCGTCGCCAGTGCAGGTGGAAAGTGTTGTGATGCGGTCGCTCGTGCCGACCTGCAGTCCGTGATTGTCGATCATGGACGAGGACTGGCACTTCTGCAGGAATTCTCCGAATTCCTCCGTGGTGAAGCGGACCCTGTACGGATCGCCGATCTTCGATACGATGCTTACGGAGAACATCCTGTACTGATAGATGAAGTTCTCGGTAAAGACCCAGAAGTACTGGTTGGAGTCGTAGGTCTCCTGTGTCTGCAGCTTTTTCAGCGTACCGAACATGGACCCGTTTCTCATGTTGTGGCCGTAGATGACGGAGTTCTGGTCCGTGAAGTATCTGGAGTTGTCACAGTTGAGGAACAGGCAGCCCGCAAAGTTGTCGGTCCGCTCAAAGGTCCTGTGCAGATAATAGTCGTTGTCCTCCGCCTGGCAGACCGGAAGGGAAATATCCAGCGCGCCGACCCTGAGCCATCCGATGATATCCTCGTTGATGGTATGCAGCTCCGTGAAGTTCACCGGATTGCGCAGCATGGGCAGCGTCTTCGGCACCCCGTTCTCCACCACCTCGCGGGTGGCCGCGTTCTCCAGCTTCTCCTGCAGGGTCGCGGGATTCTCAAGGGCCGAGACGTCCGTAAGGATCTTTTTCACCTGCCCGGTCGCCGGGTCCTTTTCGGTCTCGGTCTCCTCCGGCGTATCATCTATGTACTCTTTGTTCAGGTCAGCGTACTCGTCGCTGCTCTTTTTATATTCCCTGTAGTAGCCAAACAGCGTCCACGCCGCGTAGGCAAATACGCCAATGGCGAGTATCAGCACGGTCGTGGAAACGAATCTCCCGACGGCCGATCCTTTTTTCTTTTCCTGTCCTGCCATCCGGTCTCCTCCCCTCTTTTCCGGCATCCTCTGCTGCCCTGCTTGATCAGTTCCCTGTTTTATTCACAGTTGCCCACGGTCCTCGGATACGGGAGGACGTCGCGGATGTTGCCGATGCCCGTCAGATACATGACAAGGCGTTCAAACCCGAGGCCGAAGCCCGCATGACGGGTGGTCCCGTATTTGCGCAGGTCGAGGTAGTACTTGTACTCGTCCTCACTCATGCCGAGTTCCCCGATCCTTGCCTTCAGGAGATCGTAGTTCTCCTCACGCTGGCTGCCGCCGATGATCTCGCCGATGCCGGGGACCAGGCAGTCCATGGCCGCGACGGTCTTTCCGTCCGGATCCAGCTTCATATAGAAGGCCTTGATCTCCTTCGGATAGTGTGTGACAAAGACCGGCTTCTTGAAGACCTGCTCGGTCAGATATCTCTCGTGCTCCGTCTGCAGATCGCAGCCCCAGTAGACCTTGTACTCGAACTTGTCGTTGTTTTTCTCGAGGATATCGATCGCTTCCGTATAGGTGACGCGGCCGAAATCGGACGTCATCACGTGGTTCAGGCGGTCAATGAGCCCCTTGTCGATAAAGCTGTTGAAGAAGTTCATCTCCTCCGGCGCGTTCTCCAGGACATAGCGGAAGATATACTTCAGCATGGACTCGGCGAGCTCCATGTCGTCCTCGAGGTCCGCGAAGGAGATCTCCGGCTCGATCATCCAGAACTCCGCGGCATGGCGCGTCGTGTTGGAATTCTCGGCGCGGAAGGTCGGCCCGAAGGTATACACATTGCGGAAGGACTGCGCGAAGGCTTCCACGTCAAGCTGTCCGCTGACCGTCAGGTTCGTGGCCTTTCCGAAGAAATCCTGTGAAAAATCGATCCCTCCCTGCTCCGTCAGAGGCACGTTCTGAAGATCCAGGGTCGTCACCTGGAACATCTCGCCGGCACCCTCACAGTCGCTGGCGGTGATCAGGGGCGTATGCACATAGACAAAGCCGCGCTCCTGGAAGAACTGATGAATGGCATAGGCCGCCAGGGAACGGACGCGGAACACCGCCTGGAAGGTGTTCGTGCGCGGACGCAGATGCGGCACCGTCCTTAAGTATTCCATGGAATGGCGCTTTTTCTGCATCGGATAGTCCGGCGTGGAAGCGCCCTCGACCGTCACTTCGGCCGCCTGGATCTCGAAGGGCTGCTTCGCCTCCGGGGTGGGCGTGAACGTACCGCGCACGATGACGGCTGCGCCGACGTTCAGTTTGCAGATCTGCTCAAAATTATCCATATCGTCATGATAGACGATCTGAAGCGTCTCAAAAAAGGTGCCGTCATGCAGGACGATAAAGCCGAAGGCCTTGGAATCCCGGTTGCTGCGGACCCAGCCGCCGACGGTGACTTCCTTTCCGTAGTAATCCTCTCTGTTCCTGTACAATTCCTTAACTGTTACAAATTCCATAGTTTTCTCCTCACTCATTCGGTTGCTGCCGGTCTTCTCCCGGCATTATCTTCTATACTTTACTACAAAAAGTACCGTTTTACAACTCTGCCGGAACCGTTTGCAGTCTTTCCGGTTTTCTGCTATTGTTGTTGTAATGCAGGGATCCGGCCGGGCCCTCGGGTCCATACGGTCATGGAGGAGGAAAAATGTCTGAAAGCGAAGAAAGAAAACAGAGTGAAGGGTTCGAAGTCGGGACCCGGTCCGTGGAAATGTCCCTTACGGAGCAGGTCCATCTGGTCGCTCCGCCCGATCTGAACAGCTATGACCGCCTTTTCGGCGGACGTCTGATGCAGTGGATCGACGAAGTGGCCGGCATCGCTGCCATCCGCCACTGCGGAGGGCATGTCACCACGGCTGCCGTGGACAATCTGCAGTTCAAGGCAGGCGCAAACTGCGCAGATCTGGTCGTTCTGCGCGCGCGGCTCACCTGGGTCGGCAATTCGTCCATGGAGGTCAGGGTCGACACCTATGTCGAGGACTCCTCGGGCGAGCGGATCCCGATCAACCGCGCCTACCTGGTCGAGGTCGCCATCGGCCCGGACGGCAAACCGACGCACGTCCCGCGCCTCGGGCTGTCCTCACCCGAACAGTACGCGGAGTGGGAGAACGGCGTCCGCAGACAGCAGCTCCGCAGGCAGCGGCGCGAGGAAGGGTTCTGAAATTACAGAAAAGAGCGGCCCGCCCGGGACCGCTCTTCCTTTTTTTCTTTACTCTCCCATCAGATACCGCACGAACGCAGCCGCGTTCTCCGGCTTTTTGGAGGCGTTCGTGACAGCGCAGACCGCGTCCGCTTCCGGGACGGCACTAAGGCGCATCCAGCGCTCCGCGGCGTTTACACAGACCCCGCAGGCACTCTCCTCGGTGAGGACTTCTGTCTCATCGGAAGCGGCCTCGCCGCTCTGCGGCATTTCGCCGGTGATATCGACGTCATAGGTCACCAGATCCTTCGCCCAGGCCGCCAGCTCGTCCTCCGAATAGAGACTGTCCGCCGGCCTGAAGGCGTCCTCCTCCCCGTACTGTTCAAGGAACAGCCTGTCCCCGACGAGCACGTCCACCTCGCTGTTCTGGAGGTAGATGGTGATCTGCATCGGCGTATAGTAGCTGAAAGCGCTGAGCGGCGTGATGCGGATGCGCTCCTCCTTTGTTCCGAGGATCTGCGCCATATCCCGCTTCATTTCCGCCATGCCTTCCCCGCTGATGCCTGAATCGATCAGTATGACGGAGAGCTCGGCCTCCGGTTCAGGATGTGTCACGGACCACGCGATATAGATCGCCGCGCCCAGAAGAATGACAGCGACGATCGTAGGGACAAGATAGTAATCCCTGTACTGCCGTATCTTCTGTCCGGCCGTCATATCTTTCCAGTCAAGATCCCTGTCTCTGTTTTTGATCTTTCCCGGTCTTTTTCCCATTTTCTGCTTTTCCTACCTGAGTCCCTTGTTCCCTTTTTTCTTTCTGTTCTTTTTCCGGTCTTTCAACGGGCCGGTATAGGCCGCGCTGCCAAACCCCAGCAGGAAGATGAGCGGTTCCGGAAAGAAAAAGACGGCGAGGCTCGCGAAGCCTGTACTGTCCATTTCCAGCAGCGCATAGAACATCGGTATAAAGATGAACGCGGCGGCCGCCCATTTGCCAAGTCCGAAGGATCCGGCCAGGTTCCAGAAGATAAAGACATACAATACCAGGACGCCGATCACGCACCAGCCCGCCGCGTCACTGAAGTCCTCCTCAAAACCGAAGCCCCAGATCATGCCGCCGGCAGCGGCGGCAAGCAGGATGAACCATCCGCCCCACCCTGTGGCGATCTTCGAGGTCACAAATCCGTTGCAGAGCGGGATCACAGCGTCTCTTCCGCGCTGCCCCGCCTTTTTGAACATCCTCCAGGCTGCGGCAGGGACCAGCACTGCAGACAGGATCTTACAGAGATCCATCAAAATCCACAGGATCAGGTCAAGGCCGGAGGCCCTCACATAAGCCGCCGCTGTAAAATAGAACGGGACCTGCTGCTTGAGGGGGAGAAACCTGCAGATGATCAGATTGATGATCCCCATCACAGAGTGATCGGGATAGATCCAGACCCGCGACAGGATCCGGCTGCTGACTCCGTACTCGGTAAATACGATGAGCAGCGACAAAAGGAGCGCCTGCGTGAGCGTCATTCCCATCAGGACGGCGCCGATCTTCTCAAAGAAGCGGTAGGCGGGCCCGGCCATATGCTCCCTCTCCGGAGGATGCCAGGCGGCGGCTCCTGCCGCGGCGCCCGCCCCCGGAGCCCTTCCTGCGTCTGCAGCCGCAAGTGCGCCGGAGTACCTCGCTTCCAGCTCGATCTCCTTCCCGCAGCAGTCGCAGAAGTACGCTCCGTCCGGTATCATACTTCCGCATCTGGAACATTTCATAACTGTCTCCTGCCTTCCGAAAACATTAACGGCAGTTAATAACCATACGCCTCAAGCGGGATATAGCTCGGATCGTCCATGCCTTCATATACGATCGCCCCGGTCTCAAAGTATTCGCTTTGAAGCGCTTTAAAGTCCGCGCGCCGCTGTTCCAGATAGGGATAGATATTATCGGCGGTAAGCAGGGTGCCGAAATCATCTCTTGACTCCTTACCGTACATGATATTGACGATGCAGTCCGCGACGGAACGGGTATAGTGCTTCTCATTATAGAAATTATACGGGTTCAGGTTGACGCCGCAGAAATCGCTGAAGTCCCAGACCTCTCCGCAGATCTCGACGATCTGGCGAAGGTAGTCGTAGTATTCGTCGCACTCATAGGTATACCGCTCCGTGAGGAAGCTGGCGCCCACGACGACCTTCAGGGTTATCTCGTTATTGTCGCAGATCTTCTTGATGGCTCGCAGGTCGTCGATGCTCATCGCGCGCGCCTCAGCCTGCTTTCTGTCGAGACGCTCTGTTCTGTTAAAGAGCCTCCGCAGATGGTTTCTCTCTTTCTTCAGAACGATTCTGTTCACGAAGCCGTCCGGATCATCCTTGATGCCTCTTGTGTTTCTGTCCCAGTAGCGCATGCCCGTCGTCAGATCCTCGCCGGTGGCGGGATCCTTTGTGTCCCGGTTCTGCAGCGTGTCGATGGTCGTGCGGATATCCGTCATCAGGTAGCTGAGAAATTCCTCCGCCTCCAGGAAGGGATTGCCGCTGATCGTCGCCGGAACATGGTAGGCGTTGCCGTTATCCCTCCTGTCATAGTCAAAGATCTCGAAGCTGCTCAGGTGCAGAGTGATCTCTTTAATATCCGTATTCTTCACGAGAAAATCGGTAAATCTCAGATAATCCGCGAAATTACCCATATTGAAATAGAAATTGTAGTAGCGCAGCCCGGTGTATTCCGTAAGAAGTTCCGTGTTCAGGGCGCCTCCCTTTGAGCCTCCCAGGACAACGGCGTCAAAATCGTCCTTATGGGCGAGGATGTACTTCGATTTGATGGATCTGCCGAAATCGTCATCGAAGGTATACTCCAGACCTTTTTCATTTGTAAAATAGCCGAGCGGATTGGCGTGATAGTTCAGCGCCATGAAACAGCCGATCCCTATTCCCATGAGAAGAAGGAACAGAAGGACCCAGCTCTTGCCTTTTATCTGACCTTTCATGCTTCTCTCCTCCTCTTAAAACTGGAAGTACAGGAACTGTACGACCTTGTTCATCTGAATGACGCACAGGAAGAAAAGTCCTGCCGCAAACAGCAAGTTAATGACCTTCGGTTTGTATTTTTCTCCCATCTGCACAGTATTCGGAAGGAACCAGCAGATAATGATACCGATGACCAGACGCAGGCCGCTGGACTTATGCCAGTAAACAAAATGCCAGATCGTCCGCGCCCACTCCCCGGCCGTAGCTCCGAGGGAGGCAAAATTGAACATGCCCCTGTAGACATGCCATGCGTCCGTAAATGTTCCGGATACGAAAAGTACACGGCAGAGAACAACGCCGAGGGCAGTCAGCGCAAAAGCAGGCAGGAACGGAAATTTGTATCCTCTGCGGTCCATCCAGGACGCAATACATACAAGGAGACCGTTAACAAGTCCCCATACGACAAAGGTCCAGCCGGCGCCGTGCCAGAAGCCGGAGACGAAAAAGGTGACCATGGTCGCGACATAGTAATTGCGCCATTTGCTCCCGCGCTTGTAGACGTTCCTGAAAATATAAGTGCCCAGGAACCGGGACAGCGTCATATGCCATCTGCGCCAGTAATCCTGGAAATTCCTCGCCTTGTACGGGGAATTAAAGTTCTGGGGGATCCGGATATTGAACATCCACCCGAGTCCGATCGCCATGTCCGCATAGCCCGACAGGTCGAAATAGTAGGAAATGGTATACTCGATCGACGCGAACCATGTGGCCAGGAGCTTCGGATCCTTCGGGACATGATTAAAGAATGCCTGGGCGTTTGTCGTCATGGGGTCCGCGAGAAGGATCTTCTTCGCGCATCCGATGGAAAACAGGAACAGACCGAGCGAAAGATTGTCAAAATTCAGCTTAAGGTTATCAACGTTCTCAAACTGGGGAACGACCTCGGCGTGATGGATGATGGGGCCGACGATCAGCTGCGGGAAGAACGTGATGAAAAGCAGGTAGTTGATGAAATCATACCGCTCCGTCTCTCCCTTGTAGCAGTCGACCAGGTAGGCGATCAGCTGGAAGGTGAAGAATGAGATACCGATCGGAAGTACGATATGTTTGAGAGCGACATCGCTCCCCGTGAGGAGATTGTAGTTCTCAATAAAGAAATCCGTGTATTTATAGTATCCCAGCAGTCCGATGTTTCCGGCAAGACCGATGGCGAGGATCAGCTTCTTCTGGAAGCCCCTGTCCCCCTCCAGATGGATCATGGCCATGCCGAAAATATAGTTTCCGGTAATGCTTGCCAGAAAGAACGGGAAAAACTCCGGGCTCCCCTGCGAGTAGAAATACAGGGAGGCGATGACCAGCCAGATCTTCGAGAGAGAATAGCACCGGCGCCAGTTCAGGATGAAATATCCCGCAAAGGTGACCGGCAGGAACAGAAAGATAAAACGATAAGTTGAAAAGATCATAGATAGCTCCTACAGATAAGTGTCACAGTGTCAAAGTGGTATGTTTCCGTGTTTCCATCCGGCGTCCGCGCCGTCTCTGTTCGCCAGCAGGTCAAACCCGGCGATCAGGCGGTCCCTCGTCTCTTCCGGAAGGATGATCTCATCGATAAAGCCCTGCTTCTCAGCAGTCTCCGGATTTAAAAAGCTGTCCTCGTACTCTTTCTCGAGGCGCTTTGCCTCTCCCTCCGGATCCGCGGAGGCGGCAAGCTGCTTCTTATAGAGGACCTTTACAGCTCCGGAGGCTCCCATCACGGCGATCTCCGCGATCGGCCAGGCATAGACGAGATCCGCGCTCATGGTCTTGCTGTTCATCGCAATGTACGCGCCGCCGTAGGCTTTCCTGAGGATCACGGAGATCTTCGGGACCGTCGCCTCCGAATAAGCGTACAGGATCTTTGCGCCGTGCCGGATGATGCCCTTCTGCTCCTGATCCTTCCCGGGAAGGAAGGCGGGGACATCCACCAGCGTCAGCAGCGGGATATGGAAACAGTCGCAGAAACGGACAAAACGCGCGATCTTGTCGGACGCGTCGCAGTCCAGCGAGCCTCCCAGCCAGAGGGGCTGGTTCGCCACAACGCCGGTCACCCTTCCGTTCAGATACGAAAACCCGGTGATCACATTGGCGGCAAAGTTCTTCTGGATCTCATAGAGCGGAGCGCCGCTGTCCATCAGCCGCTCGATGACCAGGTGCATGTCGTAGGCTTTTCTTCCGTTGTCCGGGACTATGGTCTCAAACGGGACATCCCCCTCTCCGCCGGCCGGCGCCGGCGCTCTCTTCGGCACGGGCGCGCTGCAGGATGACGGAAGGAAGCTAAGCAGCGTGCGGATGCCCGCCAGGCAGGACTCCTCGTCGTCATACAGGGACGTGGCGACCCCGCTTGTCCGGCTGTGCATGGAGGCTCCCCCGAGTTCATCGAAGGTCGGCCGCGATCCCAGCACCGCTTCCACGACATCCGGCCCGGTAATAAACATCCGGCTGATGTCCTTCACGACAAAAATAAAATCGCACAGCGCGGGAGAATAGCTCGCGCCGCCGCAGCAGGGCCCCAGAATGGCGCAGATCTGCGGGATCACACCGGAAGAGCGCACATGGCGCTGAAAGATCTCCCCGTATCCGCTGAGGGAATTGATCCCCTCCTCAATGCGGGCGCCGCCGCTGTCATTCAGGAAGATGATAGGAACCTTCATCTCCAGCGCAAGGTCCTGCAGATGGACGATCTTCTTTGCGTGCGCCACCCCGAGGGTCCCTCCTACGACCGTAAAATCCTCGGCCGCGACGCAGACCTTTCTCCCGTCGATGGTGCCCCATCCCGTATAGACCCCGTCTCCGGGAAGGGACTGTGACTTGCGGACGTCCCCCTGAGACGGCGCAGGTTCACGCATGGCTCCTATCTCAATAAAAGAACCCTCGTCAAGAAGGAGGTTTATCCTCTCGAGGGCTGTCAGTTTCCCATTTTTATGCTGCTGGGCGATCTTTGCGTCCCCGCCGCCCTCAAGGTGGCGGAGACGCTTTTCTTTTACCTGTTCGATCCGATCATTCCACATATCTGCGGTCTCCTCATTTTCGTTCCAGTTTGCTTTTAACGACCGGAACCACCGTTTTGTTCCAGATTTTAAACCCTTCGTGGTTCGGATGCATCCTGTCCTTAAGGAACAGGCTGCTCCGCGGCTTTCCGGATGACGTCACAAAGCTGCTGCGCAGATCAATATAAGTCACCCGCGGATGCTCGCCGCAGTACCATTCCATGATCCTGTTGGACTTTTGAATCTCTTCCCAGGCTCCCGGCCTTGCCCGGCACGGGATAAGGGAAATATAGAAGATCTGCGTTTCCGTAGGCAGCTTCTGCAGCATCCGGATGATCAGATTGATCGTGTTAGCGGCGTTGACCGCCCCCGAGATCCCGTTATTTCCGTTCCGAATGTCGTTGCTGCCTATGTAGAGCACCACAGCCGAAGGCTTGTACGCCGTTATCAGTCCCTGATACCATCCCATCCAGTCTTCCACCGTGGAATTGTAGATACCCATGTTGAGTGCCTCGTACGGGCGAAAAGCGGAGACTGCGGTCTGCCACCTTGCGATCGAGGAGCTTCCGGCAAGTACGATCGATCCTCTGCTCTCGCTGACAGGAGTCGTCTCCTGCAGCAGTTCGTAGGAGGGATATCGTACCTTTACCCGGCATTGAAGCTCTGTCGTCTTATACTTTGCGGTGATCGTGCAGCTTCCCTTATTCTTTCCCCGCACCTGTCCGCTCTTTGAAACCGTGGCGACCTTCGGGTTTGAGGAAGACCATTTTACCTTCTTCAGATAGCGGTTATTCAGGGTCAGGGTTTCCGTGTGAAATTTGGCGATCGTCAGCTTCGTCCGCGAAAGTTTCAGCGCTTTTACCTTTACCAGGCAGACATAGCTGTTTCCCTCATATTCCGCGGTGATCTCGCATCTTCCCGGTTCTTTCGCGGTGACGACGCCGCCGGAGTTTACCTTCGCGACCTTTTTGTCCGAACTTCTCCAGACGACCTGCCCGTCCTCCGCCCCGGAAAGATGAAGCTTCTTCTGTCTGTACTGCACCATCGACAGTTTTGTCTTGGAGAGTGCCGGCATTTCATCCGCATACACCCGTGACGGGGCAGACAGGAGCACCAGCAGCAGAGCTGCCGCAAGCGTCCTTATGACGATCCCGCAGGATCTTCTGAGAATATTGCTTCCCATTATTCTCCCCCCTGACGATCGATACGATCAATACGCCGCGTAAACGAAACCGCTTCCGGAAAGGCCGCTTCCGTACATGCCGAAAATGATCACGGCAAAGAAAAGGGCGTAATACAGGAACCAGCGCACCGGCAGCGGACAGTCCGCGATCTCCCTTCGGATATCAGAGCCCGCTTCTTCCCTTATACTAATATACCACAAGAGCCCGAGGCTGAAAAGAGCGACCCAGACATTCGGCCGGTCCAGCCCCAGCGTGTAAAGCGTTCCGTTCGTCAGCGCCCACACATTGTGCTGTGTAAAGATCTTTTTCAGGATCACCCGGGAGGCTTTAAGGTCCGGCGTGATCGTAAGCAGACGGCCGAAGCAGAAAATGCAGAAGGTCCGGAACATCTGGAAGCGGTGCCACCAGACAGATTCCGTATCGATGTGCAGAAGATCGTCCAGCTTTTTGATCTCCGGCGCCCAGATCGTCGAGATCATGATCAGAACGCCCCAGTAAAGGCCCCAGACCACGTAGTCCGGTCCGGTCCCGTGCCAGAGACCGGTCAGGAGCCAGACGACAAGAAGCGGAATGGCCGTCATCAGGCCTTTGGCAAACCGCTTTCCGAATACTTTTCCCGCGCTGCGCCCGAGCTTCATCAGCCGCGGGCTGACCGCCAGCGGCATATAGACATAGTCCTTGAACCAGGTCCCCAGCGTGATATGCCAGCGCCTCCAGAACTCCGCGGCGCTGCGTGAGAAGAAGGGCCTGCGGAAGTTTTCGTCCAGCGTGATCCCCAGGATCTCGGAGACACCGAGAGCGATATCCATGCATCCGGAGAAATCGCAGTAGAGCTGCACGGCCGAAGAGGCGAGCGCAATGATAAAGAGCACGCCCTCATACGTCTGATACCCGCCGATCACTTCGTTTACGATCACGGCGAAACGGTCCGCGATGACCATCTTTTTGAAATAGCCCCACAGCGCGCGCTGCAGGCCGAAGCAAAGGCGCTCCCACGAGAAGGGATGCCCTTCGGTGAGCTGCGGCGCAAGCTTCTTATGGCGCGGGATGGGCCCCTGCACGATCTGCGGAAAGAAGATCATGTACAGAAGGAGCTTTGCCCAGTTCTTCTCAGCCTTATCTTTTTTCCAGTAAACGTCCGCGAGATAGCCGACGACAGCGAAGGTGTAGTAGGAGATCCCCATCGGGACAAGGATCTTTACCGTGACCGGCTCTCCGCGCACCACCTTAAGGAGCGCGCCAAGGATGGCCGCCCCTGCTTTTGTATAGACCAGCGCGGCGATCAGCACCGCGCAGGCCGCGGTGAGAACGCGTCTCGCCTTCTTTTTCGCCGCCTTTGCCGCTTCCCGGGCATCCTCCGACCGGGACGCAGTTTCATAGATGGCGTCCATCCGCAGCGCGGCGGACCAGACGACCAGCGATGTAACAAGAACAAAGACGACCTGCGGCAGGCCGCCCCATCCGTAGAATACCAGACTCGCGGCAAGCAGAACGAGCCACCTGTGCGCGGAAGGCACCACGAAATAAAGGAGCACCGTCACCGCGAGAAAGATAAGAAATGTCAGAGATATAAAACTCATGCCGCTTCTTCCTCCGCCTCCCAGATGTTGGGAGCTGTCTCCTTCATGATCCTCACACTGTAACCTTCGCGACGGCGCGGGCAGGGATTCTCCTCGTGCTCAAGATCAAAATACACCGAACTCACTGTTTCCTTTTCCGAAACACTATAGACAACAATATTCACTCCCGGGCCCTGCTGGCTGTTTTCCTTTTCGTTTAACAGTATGCCCGACTGTATATCATCATCGCAGACACTGGTTATCGCATAGGTCAGGTTCTTAACTGACCCTGCGACGCCGGCCGGGACGTCGGGTTCACTCTCATAATCTTCCGTCAAATCCGCGTTCACCCTCGCTGCGGCATAATTCCCGTATGCAGTGATTGCGTCAGGAGAAAACCCGAGCTCTTTAAAATATGCCCTCTGGGATTTGGTGAGACTTACCGGGTGATCGGTATAAGTCGTTATGAATATTTGAAACTCAGAAGAAGAAAGGCCAGCCAGCGTTTCCAGATAGTCATCAAAAGTCAGGGAACGGAGCAGACTGTTCTTTCCCTCAAAGGCATTCTTTTGCTTTTCATATACCCGCCGCTGTGTTTCATACCAGCTGTAAGCCGGATCTTCCCTGCGATCCTCTAACAAAAAGTTATCCTTCAGCCAGCTGCCTAAATACATTGTCCACTTTAACGTGCCGTTCAGATTAAAGTGCGAGGTGGCATGCAGATCCATCGTGAAATCAAACCCGATCTCCTCTGTGACCTCATTGATATCAAGATAGGGAACACCGATATCTTCAGCAAGCTTAGCCACTGCTTTATGCCTGGCTTTTGTAAAGTTGCTGTATCCCGTCGTCAGTACCAGCTGTGCGCCATGTGCACTGCAAAGTTCTTCGATCTCGACGACTTGCCCCTTGATCTCATCCGAAATTGCAGCTGCGGCATCCGGGTCTGAAGCACTATAGCTGTTGATCCTTCCTTCCTCAATATCCGTCAAAATAATATTCCCGTTCATGCAGTCAGAAAGGTCATATCCATGGAAATTCCTGTAATCAAGAATCTCCCAATTCGCATGTGCCCGATACATGACGGAATAGTATTCCCAGAGATCCACATCTTCATAGCGTTCAGGATAAAGTCTCCTGATCGTATCCAATGCCTGTTTTTTTATAGATACCGAGTCGATTGCGTCAATAGACCGGTGATAAATAAAGTCCTCTTCTCCTTCTTCTACTGCAACATCATGCGTATCCTTATAAAAAAAAGCCTTTGCGTCAAGGACCACGACCTTAGGGCTTTGCGTCCGAAACATATCCTTCAGTGTATATTTCGAAAGGAAGACCGGCTGCTCCGGCTCTCCGACGCACACTGCCGCTATTCCAAGGGATTGATATAGTTCCTGACAACTCACGTTGGCAATAGATGTACTGGTCCCGACAAAAACCACGTCATATTTGTTCTTATGCTCGCGAACATCATCCATCCCCGCGCCGGATGCCCAGTCTACGCCTGAAGGCGTCTCGAGGAAACGGCAGGCCATCAGATACAGCAGCACACCGATCGCCAGGAAAATGCCTGTCCGGATAATAATATGAACTTTTTCACCTGCTTGTCTGCACATTTTATTCCCTGTCCGCATAACGAATCACATTCTGCTTCCTCGCGGGTCCCGCGGCGTCTGCCACAGGATAACCGAAGGCTGCCGTGCACCATACCGTATGTCCCGCCGGCACGCCCAGCTCATCGAGCAGGCTCTTCGCCGGCTCCTTATCCCGAAGCTGCATCAGCGCGTTCAGCCAGACCGAACCGATCCCGTAGGAGTAGGCCGCGAGGAACATATTCTCTGCCGCCAGTGAGGCGTCCTGGCATCCGTACGGATTGCGCGCGTCATTGGAGATCAGTACGACAGTCTGCGGATTGTCAAAACCGTAGCAGTAGACCTTGTTCGCCTTTGCCGTCTCCTGCATCGCCTTCTTCAGACGGGCGATCGTCTCCGGCTTCTCGATCACGGTGAACTGCCAGCTCTGCATATTGTGCCCTGTCGGCGCGTGATAACCGGCCTTCAGGATCATTTCAAGGACCGGCTGCGGGATAGGCCTGTCCGCAAAGCGCCGGATGCTCCTGCGCCCTAAAATAGCCTGCATGACCGGATTGAGCAGCCCGACCGTATCCTGGTTTTCCCACATCCTGCGCAGCGCGCGCCGGTCGATCTTGCGCATCCGGTTGCGCGGGATCTCTTCAGCAACGATATATTTCTGCGGAAGCTTTGCGCGCTCCATGCGGCCCGCCAGATACTTCCGCATATCCTCCTCCGAAAACGTCCCCGCGGGGACCACAAAGAGGGCCGGTACCTGCCCGAGGATCCCCTCCGGATCCGGCACGCCGATGCAGGCGCACTCTTTGATCCCGGGATATTCTCCGGCGATGTTTTCGACGTCAATGGGCGAGACCTTTTCTCCTCCCACGTTGATCAGATCATCCGCGCGGCCGAGCATGTAGACGTAGCCGTCCGCGTCCGTGTAGACCATGTCGCCGGTCAGGAGCCATCCGTCCTTCAGGGTCTCTGCCGTCAGCTCCTCCTGGCCCCAGTACCCGTCCATGATCATGCCGCCGCGAAGAGACATCCGGCCGGGATGGACCTCATCGCTCTCCATGGGATTCCCGTCGGGATCCAGCACCCGCACGTCCACGCAGGGAAGAGGATGCCCGACCGCAAGGATCTGCTTCTCGTCCTTCACGGCCTCCGTTACATTAAGAAAAAGGGCGCCGCCGGTCTCCGAGCTCCCCCAGGTATTAAAGATGGTCGTATCCGGGAGGATCCCCGTGATCCATTTGCGCTGCCGCACCGTCAGGGAACCCGCGCCGACCTCAATATAGCGCAGCCTGCCGAGGATCTGCGCAAAGCGGTCCTGCATCTGCATGCGGACCGTCTCGATGGAGGCGGGCACCGCGGCCATGGCCGTGCACTGCCAGCGGTCCATGTTGTTTTCGATCTCCCGCGCAAAGGTAAAGCCGTTCTGCAGCACGACCGTGCCTCCCTGCCAGAGGACGGCGCGCAGCACGCGCAGCGCGAAGGAGTGGTTCAGCGGCAGCGGAATAAGGACCCTGTCGTCGTCCCGGATCCCGATGCCCTCGATCGTATTGGAAAGAATGTTGAAAACGGCCCGGTAGGTCAGGATGACCCCCTTCGGCCTGCCGGTCGTGCCAGTCGTGAAAAGAAGCTCCGCGATATCCTCCGGCGAAGGTTCCTCAAAAAGGAAATCTCCGGACACCGGTTCCCCCGCGGCGCTCTTTGCCGTTCCGAAAGGATCCTGATAGAGCTTTCTCAGAGAGATGATGCGGATCTTATCCGCGTATTCCTTCATCGGCTTGTCCGTCAGAAGAAGCCCCGCGCCCGCGTAGCCGCAGACGTCGGCAATGCTTTCCGGCGTACCGTTTTTATCAATAAAGACCGCGATCCCGCCGGCGTACTGGATCCCCAGGCAGACGGCGATCATCTCCGGTTTTGAGACAGCGGCAAACGCCACGCGGCTGCCCTTTTCCACTCCGAGGACACGCAGCGCGGCGCCGATCTCCTTTATTTTTTCTTTGAGCTGCAGATAGGTCAGCGTCTCATCCTTGAAGACCGCTGCCGCGGCCTGCGGCCGGCTTTCGGCCAGGGAAAAGACTCTGTCAAGCAATATATCGGACATAATATTCCCTCTTTGCAGTCTTTACTCAGCCTGCAGACGTTCGACCATTGCGGAAAGGCCGGCAACGGAATTGAAATTCTCCTCGATGATCTCCTCATAGGGAATAGTAATGCCAAACTCCATGGACAGTGCCGCAATGATCCCGGTGATCGTGAGGGAATCCAGGATCCCGTCATCCACGAGCGCGTCAGAAGCCATAAAATCCACCTCCGGGAATTCTTCCCGAAGGAGCGCAAGAACTTTTTCTTCCATTCTTATCCTCCGGCCTGAGCCTTACAATAAATATTAATTTTTGTTTACAAAATAATTACTTTGCAAAGTATACCATCTGATCCTGTCAGTTTCAAGTGCTTTTGCCCGCGCTGTATGGTATACTATAATACATTCGGAATACAGATTGATCCAGATTTGATCTTTCGGAGGATGAACATGGACTGTTTCTTTTCGTCCCTTGACCGCCGGGTATTGAAGGATCGCCGGCTTATGGTCTTATCTCTCCTTCTCGGAATGGGAACTGTCGCCGTCGCGGGAATGGGCACTGCCGCCGCTGCGGACGGGGAGCTTCCTTTCTCGTTCACCACCGTACATCCGCTGCGCCTCCAGGACCTGATCGCCGCCCTTTTCGCCGCGGCCATGTTCCTGGTCGTCTTCGCGCTCCCGAAAAACACCCGGGAAACGGCGCTCTGCGCTGTCTTTGCCGCCGTCTTTGCCGTCTGTCAGTGGATCGGCGCCGTCTATTCCTGCAGCGAGACCTGGGATCCCTTTCTCTGCAGCAAAGGAAAGATCCTCAAAGGCATTGTCTATATCGGTGCCTGGCTGTGTCTCGCGTTTGCGGCTGTGCGGCTGCTCACCGCCCTTCTGCGGCTCCTGCCGGTCTTTGCGCCGGGAGAGATCCGCATGGGAGGAGCCGGCCGCGCCTCCGGGCCCGCCGCGAAGGGACTGCGCGCCCGCTTTGCGGCTCTCCCGCTGTTTGTCCGCGCGATGCTGCTCCTCATGCTCTGCTGGCTTCCTTATTATGTTGTTTTCTGGCCCGGTGTGATACATGACGACTTCTTTACGCAGATCCTGCAGCTTCTGCATCTTCCCACCCGGTTCCAGGGCCGCCAGATCACCGACGGCGCTGCCATCCTGTTCTCCAACGATCATCCGTTCCTGTACACACAGCTTGTCGGGCTGTTCCTCCGCCCTGCCATAAACTGCGGAAAGCCCCTCATCGGGATCGGAATCTATACTTTCCTTCAGATGGCGGGCTGCGCAGCTGCCTTTTCATGGTTTTACGCGACCCTCTGCGAATTCGGCGGGGCAAGAGGCGTCCTGCGGGCCATCTTCCTGGTCTGGGCGTTTTTCCCGACCTACCCGATGTTCTCCATCCTGATCGGAGGAGACGCGTTCTTTGCCATCGTGTTCGTCCTGTTCGTGACCGTCCTCGTCCGCATCTTCTGCACGCGCGGAAAGGATCTTGAGCATCTTCCGTTTCTTCTTGCGGGTGTCCTCATCATCTTTCTTCTGAGCGCTGCGAAGAACCAGGGCGTATACATAGCGGCAGTCACCTTTCCCGTTGTACTGATCGCCGGCCGCCGGCACCGGAAGCAGATCCTTCTGCTCTTCCTCGCCCCGCTCCTGTTCTATCAGTTCATTTATACGGGCGTGATCTTTGACAGATGCGGCGTGGCGCCGGTCGGACGCCAGGAGGGGCTTTCCTTTTTCTTCCAGCAGACCGCCCGCTATCTGAAATACAACGGTGACGACGTCCTTCCCGAAGAGAAGGAGGCCATCTCCCGCATCTTTCCGTACGATGAGCTCGCGGACCGCTATGAGCCGGGGCTTTCCGATCCCGTGAAGAGCACCCTGTCTCCTGACGCCTCGGACAAAGATATGCAGGCCTACTTCAGAGCGTGGGCGTCCATGGGCCGCAGGCACCCGGATACTTATCTGCAGGCGTTCCTGGCAAACACCTGGGGATACTACATCTTTGATTTCGGTGAATACAAAGGCAGCATGTACTTTACGCTCAGCAATCTGGAGACCTATCAGAAGAACCGCCCCTGGGCAAAACGTCTCATAGAGGACGGCACCATATCCCCGGAGCTTCAAAAGGCCCTTTCCTGGCAGCCGCCGAAAGCCCTGCGGGGCATCCGCGGCAAGGCAAAGGCCGCCCTGGAGATGACGCGCAACATCCCGCTGCTCAATCTTTCGCAGCCGCCCGGCGTGGTCTTCTGGCTCACCCTGCTCTGCCTTCTGCTCTTCCTTCTTCGAAGAGACTGGCACTTCCTGTGGGCTTTCTTTCCGGCGTTCCTGGTCTTCGGCGTATGTCTTCTCTCGCCGAAGAATTCCAGCGTACGCTATTCACTGCCCGACTGCATGCTGCTGCCCGGACTGATCGGGACCTGCGCGGGGCACGTCCGCCGGGTACCCGAAAATGACACGGGAAGAAACGAAGCCGAAATGCCGGCTGCCGGCGAAGTCAGACCCGGCAAAACACCGCTCGATTACAAAAAATAAAAAAACCGGAGAAAATAACATGGATCAGATCGCAGTACTCATTCCCTGCTACAACGAGAGCAGAACGATCGCAAAAGTCGTGACGGACTTAAAGCAAACGCTGCCCGAGGCCGTCATCTATGTATATGACAACAACTCCACTGACGGGACCGACGAGATCGCCCGGCAGGCGGGAGCCGTCGTGCGCTATGAGCGCCAGCAGGGAAAAGGCAACGTCATCCGGCGGATGTTCCGTGAGATCGACGCACGCTGCTACCTGATCATCGACGGGGACGACACCTATCCGGCCAGCCAGGCCAGGGAGCTGGTGGACGGCGTCCTTCTCCGGAATGCGGACATGGTGGTCGGGGACCGGCTCTCCTCCACCTATTACACGGAAAACAAGCGCCGCTTCCACAATTTCGGCAACTGGTTCGTGCGGCAGGGAATCAACCTCCTTTTCGGAAGCAATATCAAAGATATCATGACAGGATACCGCGCCTTCAGCTATGAATTTGTGAAGACCTTCCCTATCCTCTCTCAGGGATTTGAGATCGAAACGGAGATGAGCATCCACGCGGTGGACAAGAACATGCGGATCGAAAACATCATCATCGACTACCGGGACCGCCCGGAGGGAAGCACCTCCAAGCTGAACACCTACTCGGACGGCTTTAAGGTGCTGGGAACCATCTTCCGTCTCTACCGCAGCTATCATCCGCTCGGCTTTTTCGGAGGGCTGGCCCTGATCCTTGCCCTGCTCTCCCTCCTGTTCTTCATCCCGGTCCTCTCGACCTTCCTGTCGACAGGCCTGGTCCCGAAGATCCCGACCCTGATCGTCTGCGGCTTCACCCTGATCGCCGCCATCCAGTCCCTCTTTACCGGCCTGACCCTTGAGGCGATGGTCCGGAGGAACCGGCAGGAATTCGAACTCGACCTGATCCGCGCCGCGGATCAGAAAAAAAGACTCCCGGAGGAATGATCCCCCGGGAGTTTTGTTATTCTTTAAATGCTCTTATTTTACGGTCACCTGCACTTTTGCGAATGTCCCGTTCTGAGAATAAAGATAGATATAGCACTTGCCCTTCTTCAGAGCAGTTACCTTGCCCTTTGCGTTCACCTTCGCGATCTTCGGATTGGAAGATTCATAC